>CAZMDX010000414.1:0-7424 GCA_964564805.1 uncultured Pseudoalteromonas sp.
TGCTGCTTCTTCTGCTGATACTTTAGCAACAGCGTTGTGCGCCGCCAGGCTCAGACATAATACACTTAAAGAAGTGAATAATTTTTTCATTGTTTTATCCTTTTAATACGTAATACCAAAACTTACTGCAAGAAAGTCTTTATCTGACAAAATATTATAATCGCCACCACTAAAGCTTCTAAAGCTCATAGAGGCTGAATAAGTTTGTTGATAAACGGCTTCGAGAGATACGCCAAATGACTTAGCGCCTTCATTAAATTGTTGGCCTGGATCTGGTGAATAACCAGACACATCATGCTGCCAATCGATTGTGGGTGAAAGAGATACACCAGCAAATACATTAGGATAATCAAGCTGAGCCCTAACACGGTAACCCCAAGCAGTGTCTGTTACATAACCATCATCTTTACAGTCACCTGAAAGTGCGCCTGCAGCCACTAAGTTTGTACAGTTAATGCCACCACCAACATCAAAGTCTCCTAATCCAAATACTGAGTTTCGACCATATTTTTGGTCAGCTGATTCAATATCATCGGTCAAAATAACACCTGCTTCGGCGATGATAGTCATGCGAGAAGAACCTAATACGCGATCAAAAAACTGTAATGCAGTGACTTGAATTTGGGTGACATCAAATTCATCCCAACCCCCTGAAAGCTCTCCAGGATTAACCGCCAGAACTCGTGAAGAATAACGAAGAAAGGGTTGTTCAGACAACACCCCGTTAAGAATTTCTGGGCCACTTATCTGAATAGGAGTGTCAGGTTTATAAGACACTTCACCAGACAATGCAAAACCTGCAACATTGGTAGCAAAGCTAAGACCGTAAAATTTTAAATCTTCTGGAAATTCAATTTTGTAACCAGGGTTAAGAGCATCAATAGTATTTCGTTCAACGCCTGTAGTTTGTAACAAGCTAGCTAAACCAAATTGTCCCATCTGTTCAGGTGTCAACACACCCGCTTCGGCTCCAGCAGCCAATGTGGGGAAGGCTGCATCTAACTCAACTGCATTAGCCCAAGGTAAAAATACCGGCAAGGCTGGATTAAATCCCCGCCAGGAACCACGCACTGCACTGATTAACGGTAATCGAGAGTGAATATTCATATAGTAAAAACCAAACTCAGTATCATTCAGCTCCTGTGCATAGTAGCGAAAGGCAACACCATATTGGCCCCCGTCGTCGGGCTCTACATCAGCTTGACGTTTTGCCGCAATTCCTGCAGCCAGACCTGCTTGATCGCCAAGTGGGCCTACTGATACAAAATTACAACCATCAGCCGCAAAATCAGCACCAGAGAAATAGGTACCACAACCGTCAATTTGAGTTTTTTCCCATTCATATTGATAGAAAGCTTCAACACTAAGGTTTTCAGTCAAACCTGCATTAACAAACAACATGCCAACAGGTAATAAACCTTCTTTGAGGCTAGCACCTGGGCGACGTAATGCGTTCACATCGAATGGGTTAGATGAATTAAGGCCTCCTTGAATAAACGTGCTTTCTCCCCAACTAACTACTTGACGACCTAAACGCACATCTAATGGCACATCACCGATATCGAATGCACCAAAAATATAGGCATCCATTAACTCGATACCAGAAAACTGGCCAAATTGTGTAAAACCATCGTCGCTTAATGGCTCACCAGGGGTATAACCATTGCCAGAATTACCATGGGGTCTATCACCATCGGATAATTCAAAGTCATGCCAATATTTAACACGAACAAACGCACCAATGTTTCCTTTGGTGAGGTTAAAATCATGAGAACCTTTGATTATTTGTGAAAATGCGTCGTTTTTTCCAAAGTTAAGATTGCCATCGTCTGTCGTAGCAGTCGCACCTGTGCCACCGTTAGTTGCGCCAATATAAAAGGGATCGGCATCCTGTAAACGCCAACTTGACCCTAAAGAAAGTCGAGAGGTGACTTGGAGACTGACATCATCATCGTCGCCGAAATAGAACTCAGCAGCCACCGCAGTGTTAGTAATAATTGCCGCAGTTATAGCAGCCGCGAGTAACTTTTTAGTGTGTATGTTAGTAGACATGATAATTCCCATGTTTGATTATTGTTAACATTAAAGGTCAGACCAAAGTAATTTTAAACAAAAAACTTGCGTTTACATTACAAATAAAAAAAATAAAAAAACTACCGCTTTATGCCAATCTCTTATCATATAGTGCAATATAATGAGGGTGACATATTAAAGTGGCACATTTTATAGAATGACTGATTATTTTTTAGTGTTAAGTGGCTGGCTCATATCAATAAAACGAGCCATGGATGAATGGGGGATTGATTTTAATACAGCGCTGTCTGACTGCGGTATTAAAACGTCCGACTTTAAAGACCATGAGTCTAGACTATCTGCTGAAAGGGTGGCTCAATTAATCGAGTATTGCAACCGGGTTAAGTCACGCCATGATTTTGCCATATTGATTGCCGAGAATTTTCACCCAGGCACGTTTCATGTTCTTGGTTATGCAATGATGGTATCAAACAGCTTGTTTAATGCTTTTGTTCGCATTGTACGGTATAAGAAAGTGGTTTCCAATACCTGCTCCATTAAGATAGAAGAAAGTACTGACGTCTGCAAATTAGTACTCAACTCATTTTTGCATGAGTCAACGAACAGACCTGTTATGTCGAACAACTCTATCATCACTTTTATTGCCACTTTGGTAAAATTTGCTAGAGAAACATCTAGCCATAATTTCAGACCTTCGAACGTTAATTTAAATTGGTCAAATACTCATCAAAAGTCCCATTTTTTAGATGACTTTTTTGGCTGCCCAGTAAATTTTGACTAAAATGAGATTTCATTTAGTTGCGATACCGTCATCTTTAAAGCCCCCCCTTGCTTGGGGGAAATCCATTGATCACACAGTCACATGAAAAAATGTTAAATGAATTTCTATCAAGATTAGATAACAATGATGTTATTCAATCAATTAAAAATAGTATTTGTGAGATGTTACCCTAAGGTACACCTACACAAATACAAATTGCCGAACATAATTGGTATGAGTCTGCGAAATTTGCAAAGAAAACTCAACGAACGGGATACTTGTTACCGAGACTTGTTAGGGTAAACAAGGAAAAAGCTAGCCTTGGAATATATTTTGTAGGGGCATCTTTCGTTAAGTGAAGTAGATTACTTAGTTGGTTTTGCTAATATTGGCAATTTTAACCATGCTTTTAAACGTTGGACCAATTTTGCTCCAGGCGAGTACCGCAAAGATAAACATTTGGCATAAATGTAATTAATGGTTTGTCATCAATTAGTTATAATTTTTAGCAGCATTTTACAAATACTATATTTTACCATACTCAGATATTAAGTATTATTGATACAACTCTTTTTTAAAGGCAAAACAATGACTGAAGACGCTACAAAAATCGATTTAACTGGCACTCTAAAAACACTTAAAAATTCTTTTAACAAAGTGCCTTTTCCCGACATTAAGCAAAGACAGCAAGACTTAAGATCATTAAAAGCATTATTATTAGATAACCAAGATGCTTTGATACAAGCGATGGGGCAGGACTTTGGTAATCGTTCAAGTGATGATTCAAAAATTGGCGATATTCTAACGACAGTGCAAGGAATAAATTATTCTCTTGCTCACATTAAGAAATGGATGAAGCCTAGTAAACGTCATCTTAGCCTCTTATTGCAGCCTGCATCAGCCAGAGTAGAGTATCAGCCCTTAGGTGTTGTGGGCATTATTGTTCCTTGGAATTACCCGGTGTTTTTAGGTTTAGGCCCGCTGACCGCTGCGCTGAGCGCAGGTAATAAATCCATGATTAAAATGTCAGAGTACACGCCTAATACTGCGAGGCTGCTTAAACAGTTAGTAAACAAATATTTTGAGCCCAATAAAATAAGCATTATCGAAGGTGATGCCAGTGTTGCCGTTGCTTTTTCCTCACTGCCTTTTGATCACCTGTTTTTCACAGGCTCAACTAATGTAGGTAAATTGGTAATGCGTTCTGCAGCTGAAAATTTGGTACCCGTCACATTAGAGCTTGGTGGTAAATCGCCTGCTATAATTGCTGATGACATGGATATCGATACGGCGGTACATCGATTTATTTTAGGTAAAACGTTAAACGCAGGTCAAACCTGCGTAGCACCCGATTACATTTTTTGTCCAAAAGGGAAAACGCAACAGTTAATCGATGCTATCGAAACAACTTTCAAAAGCATGTACCCTTCTGTAAAAGATAATAAAGACTACACCAGTGTGGTCAACTCAGCTCAACATGCCCGTTTGCAAGGATTGATTGATGATGCCAAAGCTAAGGGAGCCGTTATTACACCTTTGGGCGGTGATCCGGGCTGTGCAAAAACCAGGCAAATGCCGCTTACATTAATTCATGGTGTGAATAATGAGATGCAAGTTATGCAACAAGAAATTTTTGGACCGTTGTTACCCATTCTTGAATATGACAGGTTAGATGAGGCGATTGATTATATAAATGAAGGCGAACGACCTCTGGCTTTATATATCTATAGTTTTAACAAAACCTATCAGAACAAAATATTAAAAAGTACTCATTCAGGTGGTGTGTGTATTAATGATGCCGCTTTTCATGTAGCGGCTGAAGACTTACCATTTGGTGGGGTTGGCTCCTCTGGGATGGGAAGCTATCATGGTTCAGAAGGCTTTAAAACTTTTTCTCATGCAAAATCTATTTTGTCACGTGGACGATTAAGTTTTGGAAAATTATTATTTCCCCCTTTTGGCACAGCCGTGCATAATCTTATTTACAAGCTTTATATTCGTTAGTTCCAACTAAGAAGAAAAATATGACCCAAACACTGATTAATCTTGAGTTTAATAATATTGCGGACCTTATTGAGCAGAGTTTATTGAAATATGCTGATAAACCTGCTTTTTCTTGTTTAGGCCAAACCTTAAGTTTCGCTCAAATTGACGAAAAATCTAAGTCTTTAGCTTGCTGGCTTCAACAGCAAAAGAGTTTATCGCCAGGTGATCGTATCGTTATTCAACTGCCTAATCTAAATCAATATCCGATTGCTGCTTACGCAGCGCTTCGTGCAGGGTTAGTTATTGTCAACACCAATCCTTTGTACACTCCCAGAGAAATGCAGCATCAATTCAAAGATTCTGGTGCTAAAGCTATTATTTTATTGACCGATTTATTACCAAAATTTAATGAAGTAAAAGAACATACTGATATTGAATTAGTGATAACGACTGGCGCCGCGGACTTGTTAACCGGCGATATGAATGCGCCGAGTGGTTGTGTCAGCTTTAATCAAATATTATCTGATTATACAGATGCAGTTTTAGCCACAAGACCACCAAACTCTTTGAATGACAACGCAGTGTTGCAATATACCGGAGGTACTACCGGCGTATCAAAAGGTGCTTGTTTGACTCATCGCAACGTTATGGCCAATGCAGAACAGACCCGATTAGTTTTGAAAGAAGGTTGTACTGAAGGTGAGGAAATATTTGTCTGCCCTTTACCTCTTTATCATATTTATGCATTTAGCGTAAATATGTTGGTATTTGCTACCAGTGGCAATCTTAATATATTGATCCCTAATCCACGTGATGTGGATGCTTTTGTGCAAGCCATCAAACCTTTTAAATTTACCGGTTTTGCGGGTATCAATACTCTATTTGTAGGTTTATGTATGCATCCAGAGTTTAAAGCATTAGATTTTTCTGCATTAAAGATAACAATTTCTGGTGGTACTGCTTTGACTTCTACAGCGGTCAATATGTGGAAAACGACTACCGGTTGTTCTATTTCAGAAGGATATGGTTTATCTGAGACTTCACCGGTTGTGTGTTTCAATCGACCAGGCAAAGAGCGCCTTGGCACGGTAGGTAGGCCAGTAGAGGACACTGAAATTCAGCTTTGGGATGAAAATGATCAGATTGTTGAAGAAGGCCAAATCGTGGTTAGGGGTCCACAAGTGATGGCAGGTTATTGGAATATGCCCGAAGAAACTGCGAAGGCGATCACCAAAGACGGTTTTTTCAAAACAGGAGATGTAGGTATTTGTTTAGAGGATGGCACTATTAAGATTGTCGATCGTTTAAAAGACATGATCATTGTGTCTGGCTTTAATGTGTATCCGAATGAAATTGAAGATGTACTTTCGCAGCATGATGCCATATTAGAAGCCGCAGTTATCGGCGAGCCAGACGAGAAAACAGGCGAAAAAGTATGTGCTTATATCACTGTTAAATATGAGGTGTCAGAAAGTGACATTTTAGCTCACTGCAAAGTATTGTTGACTGCTTACAAAATCCCGAAAAAAGTGGTCTTTATGACAGAGCTTCCTAAGTCATCAGTAGGGAAGCTGTTACGCAGAGAATTGCGTAAATAAACACAATTTAGAATTGTAAGCCGTTACAAAAAGCGAAGGTATTATTGACCTTCGCTTTTTAATTTATTACTCGTTATAAACTAATGCTCAGGCGTTAGCCGCTAAAATCATATCTGCTGCTTTCTCGCCAATCATGATGGTTGGCGCATTAGTATTGCCACTGACTAAATTAGGCATAATAGAGGCATCAACTACTCTTAATCCTTGAATACCATGAACCCTAAGCTGAGAGTCAACCACTGCAAAGTTGTCTGTTACAGGTCCCATTTTGCAGGTTCCCACTGGATGATATTGGGTATCTGCACGATTGCGTATGTCTTGCTCTAATTGTTGTAAATTGCCTCTTTCTACCACATACAGCATATTTTTTCGTATGTTACTGAATGCATCGGCTTCCAAAACGTTTTGCATTGTTTGGGCTCCGGCCATGATGGTTTGCACATCTTTGTCGTCGCCCAAGAAATTAGGATCGATGAGCAATGTATCGGCTGGGTCGGTGCTGTTTAATTTCACTTCGCCGCGACTTTCAGGGCGACAAACAGTGATGTGACAGCTGTATCCATGACCCATATTTATTTTTCGAGCATGATCATCAACAATCCCAGGCACAAATACAAATTGCGCATCGGGCGCACTCAACCCCTCTTTAGTATGGAAAAAAGCACCTGATTCGGCCAAAGTACTGGTGATCTTGCCCGTCCTAGTTTTTTTCCATTGCCACATAGACTTAATTAACCTCAACCCGCCAGTTAAAGAAATACCGAAAGTATCTGCTTGACTGGACACTTTGTAGGTCTGCACATAATCTATATGGTCTTGTAAATTTTGCCCAACGCCTACTAAATCGTGAACAAGGGTAATACCTTTATCTGACAGATGTTGCCTCGATCCGACTCCTGATAGCATTAGTATTTGGGGAGAGCCAAACGTGCCTGCACTGAGGATAATCTCCATAGTTGATTTTATTTCCACAGATTGGTTATCTTTTTTATAACGCACCCCAATCGCTTTTTTATCTTTAAATAGAATTTTTTCTGTCACCGCAT
>CAZMDX010000415.1:0-5346 GCA_964564805.1 uncultured Pseudoalteromonas sp.
CAATGAGGTTATTCAAAAACATTTTTTGTTGTTCAGGCGTGCCGTGCTCTTTTAAAGTTTCCATACAACCTTGACTAAGCCCTGGGTACATGGCCCAAGAGTGGTTAGCCGAAGAAAACCATTCTGCCATCACACTGCCCAAAGAATAGGGTAAATTTTGTCCACCCAATTCTTCAGGGTGAGTCATACCTGTCCAGCCACCATCAACATACTGTTTATAAGCTTCTTTAAAACCTGCAGGAGTGGTGACAACACCGTCTTCCCATTTACAGCCTTCTTCATCGCCATTGGCATTGATTGGCGCTAATACGTTTTCTGCAAATTTAGCCGCTTCTGAAAAAATGGCTTCAACCATATCAGGCGTGGCATCTGTAAATCCCAAATCGGCATAATGTTTTTCAAAGCCAAATAACTCGTTCATCACGAATAAGGCTTCTTTTTGCGGGGCTTTAAAATATTGCATAACTTACCTCTTAAATCTTTTACGTATCTTTTTCTTTAATTTGTTTTCACTAGAAGCTCATCACTTTATTTTAATAAACTTCAAACAGACCTGCAGCGCCCATACCACCGCCAATACACATTGTACAAACCACATATTTGGCGCCACGACGCTTGCCTTCAATCAAAGCATGTCCCACCATACGTGCACCACTCATTCCGTAAGGATGACCCACAGAAATAGCACCACCATTTACATTTAGAATACTGTCATCAATACCTAACTTGTCGCGGCAATACAGCACTTGTACTGCAAAAGCTTCGTTAAGTTCCCACAAACCTATATCGTTCATGGTTAAACCATGTTGTTTTAGTAACTTTGGTATAGCAAAAACAGGACCTATTCCCATTTCATCCGGTTCGCAGCCTGCAACAGCAATACCGCGATAAGCGCCTAATGGCGTCAAGTTTTGTTGTTCAGCTAACGTGCTACTCATTATCACACTGGCAGATGCGCCATCAGATAACTGACTAGCATTTCCTGCAGTAATGACCCCACCTTCTATAACAGGCTTTAAATTTTGTAAACCTTCTAAAGTAGTTTCAGCTCGATTACCTTCATCTTTACTCAACGTCACTTCTTGAAAACTTTGTTCTTTTGTTTCGCGGTCAATGATCACTTTGGTCGCTGTTACTGACACAATTTCATCATCAAACTTACCTGCAGCTTGTGCAGCCGCTGTTCGCATTTGGCTTCGATAAGCATACTCGTCCTGCACATCACGAGAAATACCGTAACGAGCAGCGACTACTTCAGCTGTTTGTAACATAGGCATATAAATGTTTTTGTGCATTTTAGCCAAAGCTGGGTCGACCATACGATGTGTATTCATTGACTTGTTTTGCACTAAACTAATTGAATCAAGTCCACCAGCAATCATCACTGGTACGTTGTCAGTAATGATATGTTTTGCTGCAGTAGCAATTGCGTACATGCCTGAACTACATTGACGGTCTAGAGTCATGCCTGATACTGAAGTGGGCAAACCACCGGCAAGACCAGCCATACGTCCTATATTCATGCCACCACTGCCTTGGGTTAGTGCACTGCCCATGATCACATCATCAACACTGGCGGGGTCAATACCAGATTTTCTTACCGCTTCACGAATAGCATGGCCACCTAAACTTGGCGCTTCTAAGTTATTAAATGCACCTTTATAGGCACGGCCAATCGGGGTTCTTGCGGTTGATACAATGACTGCTTCTTTCATAAAATTCTCTTTGAAATATTTTTAACTTGTTAGTGATATGACAGATATCGATGACTACAGGTCAGCGAATTTTTTGCCTTGTTCTGCTAATTTTTTCAATAACGGAGCGGGCTCAAACCAGTTTTCACCGTGCACGCCTAATTCATCGCGATATTTGCACATAGCGTCATATACTGTTTTTAAACCAATTTCATCCGCATACTGCATAGGACCGCCGCGATAAACAGGGAAACCATAGCCATATACATAGATCACGTCGATATCGCTGGATTTTGCAGCAATGCCTTCTTCTAAAATCAACGCACCTTCATTGATCATGGGAAAAATAATTCGCTCGATTATTTCTTGATCGCTTATATCACGTTGTGCCACGCCTAGATCCGCTGCTACTTGCTTCGCTAACTCAAGTACACTTGGGTCAGAAATAGGTGTACGACTTCCTGGTTCATATAAATACACACCTTTGCCCGCTTTTAATCCTACTCTGCCCTGCTCTACTAATTTATCCGCTAGGACGCAGTAGGTAGGGTCATGCTTAATAAATTCGCGGCGCGATTCACGGACAAAAGCACCAATATCTTGACCCGCCATATCACCCATAGTGAAAGGACCCATAGGCAGTCCAAAGTCGTAGATCACTTTATCGATGTGTTCTGGTGTGCCACCTTCAAGCATCATCCGGTTAGCTTCACGGCCATATGTTTCGATCATTCGGTTGCCGACAAAACCAAAACATACCCCAACTAACACCGCAACTTTGTTAATCTTCTTGGCCATTTTCATCGTGGTTTTAATCACTTCAGGCGAGGTTTTGCTAGTTTTGACGACTTCTAATAACTTCATTACATTGGCAGGACTAAAGAAGTGCAAGCCAATCACATCTTGTGGGCGTTTAGTCGCTTCAGCAATTTCGTCAATATCTAGAGTAGACGTGTTTGAGGCCAAAATAGCGCCAGGTTTGCATACTGCATCTAAAGCTTTAAAAACGTCTTGTTTAACGGACATTTTTTCAAATACTGCTTCAATCACCAGGTCTACGTCACTTAAAGCTGCGTATTGTGTAGAACCGGTCAACAATGCCATTCTATCTTCGACTTGCGGTGCAGTAAGCTTGCCTTTTTTAGCTGAGTTTTCGTAATTTTTACGAATTAGGGCTAAACCTTTATCTAAAGCGTCTTGTTTAAGCTCAAGCATAATGACGGGAATACCTGCATTAGCAAAGTTCATAGCGATGCCACCACCCATAGTACCAGCGCCAATGATACCTACTTTTTTAATATCTCTTATTGGGGTTTCTTTATTGAAGTCTTTAACATGAGATGCTGCACGTTCAGCGAAGAAGAAATGCTGCTGCGCTCGTGCTTCTTTAGAACGCATACATTCCATAAACAACTCACTTTCGCGCTCTAAGCCCAGAGTAAATGGTAGTTCAACTGATGCTTCAACAGCTTGAATACAACGTTCAGGAGCAAAAAAACCTCTTGCTTTGGTTGCTAAACCCTGTCGATACTGGGCAAATAATTCTTTTGGAGCTGAACTAACATCGATTTGTAAATCACAGGTTTTACGTACTTTGCTTCCATCAGCAACGACTTTGTCACAAAATGCTAATGCACTGCTTAGTAAAGTTTCTGGACTATCAACAACAACATCAAATACATTTGGCAATTTTTTAGCCGCCACAGGGCGTCCTGAAACGATCATATCCAACGCTTGCTGCACACCCGCTAACCTTGGCAAACGTTGGGTACCACCAGCACCTGGTAAAATACCTAAGTTGACTTCAGGTAACCCCACTTTATTTGAGGCAAATGTTACACGGTAATGGCAAGACAAAGCCACTTCCAAACCACCACCAAATGCGGGGCCATTTAATACCGCAACGACTGGTTTTGGTGAATTTTCAATAACATCTAATACTGCAGGCAAATTGGGTTCTAAATCACCACCCGAAAATTCGCTAATATCAGCACCGCCAGAGAACAGGTTCTGCTTTGACGAGATAACTATCACTGCAACTGACTCATCAGCAATAGCGTCATTTAAATGTGCGATAAGACCGACACGTACAGATTTTGATAGCGCATTGACGGGCGGATTTTGCATCCACAAAGCCGCTATTTTGTTAGCAGATGAAGTTTCAATTAGTTCGTAAATTACGGCATCACGATTGACTGCTTTTGATTCGACTTGACTCATGTAGACCTCTTACCAGCATAATAATTACAGCGGATATTAGGCTACCCTCCCCAATCATTCTAATTTATTGGTTTTATACTACAGAATAAACACGCTTTATCGGTGTCGGTGAGTTTAGACGACTTCTATTCATTAAATAGATAATTCTGCATTAGTCTGAGCAAGTTGACTTTTAGTGACACATTTGGTGTTCTACATCACAAATATTTTACAAGTTTATTACATTGAGTGTTAGCCATTGAAATTTTTGACAACTCCTGACCATTGTTTCGAACAAATCGTCGACTTTGACTATGCTCCTCATTTTTTACAAGTGGATGATAATGAAGGGGGTTCATTAAATCTTCATTATATAGATGAAGGGCCAAGGGACGCTAATATTGTATTAATGCTACATGGCGAACCTAGTTGGGCATATCTTTATCGTAAGATGATAAGCCCTGTTGTCGAAGCGGGCTATCGGGTGATAGCCCCAGATTTAATTGGTTTTGGAAAATCAGATAAACCCACTGAGCGAAGTGACTACACTTACCAGCGACACCTTGATTGGGTACGTCAGGTTATTATTCAATTAGACTTAAAAAATATAACCTTAGTTTGTCAAGACTGGGGAGGATTATTAGGGTTACGTTTGGTTGCTGAACACCATGATCTGTTTTCACGGGTTTTGGCTGCTAACACCATGCTGCCAACTGGCGATCATAAACCCAACGAAGCATTCTTGAATTGGCAGACGTTTTCTCAAGAAGTAGCAGTGTTTCCTGTTGCTGGCGTTATTAAAGGTGCCACCATTACCCCCCTTAGTTCTGAGGTATTGGCTGCTTATGACGCACCATTTCCTGATGAAACGTTTAAAGCCGGTGTTAGACAGTTTCCGCTACTGGTTCCCACAACACCCAATGATCCTGCTAGCGAGCCCAACAGACTCGCTTGGCAAACGCTGCAACAATATACTAAGCCTTTTATTACTGCCTTCAGTGATTCAGATCCCGTTACGGCTGGCGGTGACAAAATCATGCAAAAACTTATCCCAGGCTGCCATGGTCAGGCACATACAATCATTCAACAAGGAGGTCATTTTTTGCAAGAAGATCAAGGCAAACAACTCGCTGCAGTTTTATTAACCTTTATGAATTCTAACCCTTTATAAGCACCCTTTATAAATGCCCTATTTAAATTTTAAAATAAAATAACAGGAATAATTTGATGGATGAGTTATTAGATTTTACCGGAAAAGTAGCATTAATCACTGGAGCCGGCGGTGGTTTTGGCCGTTTGTTAGCTCAGGGTCTAGCTGAACGTGGGTGTAAGTTGGTGATAAGTGATATCAATCAACAAAACTTAAGTGAAACACTTGCCTCATTACCAGACCAAAATAACGCAATATCGATGTTGTGTGATGTTTCCAAAGAACAAGACTGCAAAAACATGG
>CAZMDX010000416.1:0-3181 GCA_964564805.1 uncultured Pseudoalteromonas sp.
TGAATAGGACTAAACATAAAGTCCTTTGTAGAATAATTACAAGTTTTGTTGGATACTTATATGCACAATATATATATCTAGGTGTTCGATGCAATTTAGCCCCTTAATTAAAGAATTGATTGATGCTTTTAAAATACTACCAGGTGTAGGGCCCAAGAGTGCTCAACGTATGGCGTTTCATCTTTTAGAGCGAAATCGTCAAGGGGCGTTGCAATTAAGTCATGTATTGCACAACGCCATGGAACACGTCAAACATTGTGAACAATGTCGAACATTTTGTGAAAACAAATTATGTGAAATTTGCGCCAATCCAAAGCGTCAGGATAATCAACAATTATGTGTGGTGGAATCTCCGCAAGATATGCTGGCTGTTGAGCAGACTTTAGAGTTCAAAGGCCGTTATTTTGTATTGATGGGGCATTTATCGCCAATCGACGGTATTGGCCCTGCAGATATTGGTCTAGAGCAGTTATCGCAAATATTTGAAACCGATGTTATCACAGAGGTGATTTTGGCAACCAACCCTACTGTAGAGGGTGAAGCTACGGCACATTACATCGCACAAATGTGTAAGGGCCAAGGTATCCAAGCCACGCGTATTGCCCATGGGGTGCCTGTTGGCGGAGAGTTGGAATTTATTGATGGCAATACACTTACTTATGCTTTTGCTGGGCGCAGAGACATATAAGTGTAGGTAACTCGAATTTAAATCTAATTAGAAGGATCACATAGATAATAATCTAGCGGTTGTGGTCTGCCATGGTAATAGCCTTGTTGTAAGTTAAAACCAAGCTTTTGTAATAACAATGACTGTTCTTGAGTTTCAATACCTTCAATCAAACTATTCATGTTCAGTGAACTTACCAATGTGTGAATGCACTCTAGCGTGACAGTGTTGTTTTCTGTTTGATTCAAAAATGCTCTATCGACTTTTACAACAGACGCGGGTATGGCATGTAAGTATGCCAGAGACGAATAACCAGTGCCAAAATCATCGATACTCAAATGAATACCGCCTTTAGTCATTTGATTAGCAGGCGAATCTACTGCATCAATATTGGTCAACAATACACTTTCTGTGAGTTCAATAGTTAAATCAGTCGGTTGCAAGTTGTACTGTTTTAATAAAGAGAACACATACTTACCAAGATTTGGCTCTAACATATGTAGGCCCGAGATATTAACAGCCATGGTGATATGTTGCCCCATTATTTGCTTGAATGCGCGTAGATCGCTTACAGCACGATTTAGAACCCAATTTTCAATATCATGGATTAAGCCTGTTTTTTCTGCCACATCGATCACTTCTTGTGGGCTGATGTAACCCAACTCAGGATTATACCAACGCAGCAGCGCTTCAAAAGAAGTGATGTTGCCCTTTGTTATGTCTACTATTGGCTGATAGTGCAGTGATAAGTCTTGATTTTTGACAGCTAGAGATAGTTTTTGTGATAGGTTGCTCAAACGCTTTAATTCTTTTTCCATACCTGTTTCGTACTCAACCCATCTTTTTTTACCTGATTTTTTGGCTTGATACATGGCTGCATCTGCACGCATGATTAAATTTTCAATATCGTTACCATCGTTTGGAAAGCGGGATAAACCGATGCTAGCTGATAATACTCTTGGGTTTTGCTGATTATCTTGATAAGGCTCAGAAATAGACGCTATTATTCGATTTAATAGGCTAGATAGAGCTTTTTTCGGTAATTCTTGATAGAAAACCAAGACAAATTCATCACCACCAAATCTGCACAATGTTGAACCAGGTAGACTACTTTGACGAAGTCTATCGGCTACTTCGGATAAAATAATATCTCCTGCAGCATGACCTGATAAATCATTCACCATCTTAAAACCGTCTAAATCAATATATAGCAAAGTAAACGGAGTATTGGTCTGCACACTGCATTTTAGTGCATGGGTAAGCCCTCGTCGATTAAGTAAGTCTGTCAGAGGATCTGTCCAAGCTTGTTGTTGTAAAGTTTGTTCAGTAGTTTTACGTTTATTAATATCATAATGGTGTAGCAATATAGATGAGTCGCCTCCTGGATGCAGCGTATTAGCAGCAAAGAGGCGATACCAAGTTTTACCTTGTGCTGTATTCATCAACACATCTTCTTCAAAGCGTTGTTTTTGGTTAATGCAAACATAGATTTTTAGTAGGGTGTCTGGTTCGCACACTAAGTGCTCTAAACGTGTAAACTCATGTCCAAACTTTTTAATAAAAGGAGTATTACCACTAATGAATTCGCCATTGATGGTGAAACTAGAAATAATAGTGGTGGCACTAAATTGCTCACCAGAATGATAGATATTCGTTGGTGTTGCTTCAACTCGCATGGCCATTCTGCCATCAGCTAACCGATGACCAGAAAGCTGACAAAATGCCTGGGTGTCTTTACCTTTTGGGGTAAAGAACCAATTTTCTTGAATTACCTGATTCTTTTCAAATTTCTGCTGGTATTGAATAAGGCTGTCTCGGACGGCGGTTGATAAGCCTGTTTGTAGGTCCCTTTTTTTTAGTGCTTCTACTGACGAGCTATCCCATAACGTTAACGCAGCTTGATTTGCCCAGATTATACTGTAATTATCAATATCATAAACCCATACGGCGGTTTGCAGTTCATCTAACGTTATTGGCATTTAACCTCACATACTAGTGATTGAGCCTGTATGGCCGAATCTGAATAGTTAAGTGTAAGTTAGTTGAGCCTGATTAGCAGTCAAAAAAAACAAATTGTGAGATTATCCTTGAAAACAAATTAACAGACCTCATTTACAAAGACATCATTTTAGTAACTACAACTCGGAGACACTTGGTTATGGCTGAAGCAGCCCAACAAGAAACTCATGGATTTCAGACTGAAGTAAAACAATTACTTCAACTGATGATCCATTCGCTTTACTCGAATAAAGAAATTTTCTTACGTGAATTAGTATCCAATGCAGCCGATGCTGCAGATAAATTACGTTTTAAAGCTTTGTCTAACGATAACCTTTACGAAGGTGATGGAGATTTACAGGTTAAGCTCAGTATCGATAAAGATGCGGGCACCATTACGATTGCTGATAATGGCATCGGTATGAATAAAGCCGATGTGATTGAGCATCTTGGTACTATTGCTAAATCGGGAACTAAAGAGTTTTTTGGTAAATTGTCTGGTGACGATGCCAAAGA
>CAZMDX010000417.1:0-5863 GCA_964564805.1 uncultured Pseudoalteromonas sp.
TAACAGTTCGTTTCTGTGCTGTTGAATGAATTCACTGGCCACACCTATACCTAATACACCTGCAATATTTGGTGTACCGGCTTCAAACTTCAGCGGTGGTGCTTGAAATGTGGTTTGTGCAAAGCTGACTTGTTTAATCATTTCACCACCTAATTGGTAAGGAGGTAGTTGCTCAAGCAAGTCGTACTTACCATACAATACTCCTATGCCAGTAGGGCCGAACATTTTATGGCCGCTAAATACATAAAAATCACAATCCAACTGTTGCACATTCACCGTTAAATGACTGACGGCTTGTGTACCGTCTATTAATGTTAGAGCGCCAACTTCTTTAGCCTTGGCAATAATAGTTTCAATAGGATTGATGTTTCCTAGAGCATTTGATACGTGGCCTATTGCAACTAAAGCGGTACTTGAAGTGATCATCTGTAATGACTCTTCAAGCTTGAACACACCATTTGTATCTATTGGCATTACCTGAAGTTGCAGATTAAGGGCTTGGGCTATTTGTTGCCAAGGAACGATATTAGCGTGGTGTTCCATTGCTGATACTAGGATACTATTACCTGCTTCAAACACACTTTTAGCCAAGCCACTTGCTACAAGATTAATGCTTTCGGTAGCACCTTTAGTCCAGATAATCTCTTTGTGACTCTTAGCACCAATAAAGTGTTGAATACTCTTGCGAGACTGCTCAAATTGTTCGGTAACATTGGCCGCCAAATGGTGGCTAGAACGATGAACATTGACCGTTCGCTCTTGATAGTATTGTTGGGTAATATCGACAACTGCCTGCAATTTTTGACTGGTCGCAGCGCTGTCTAAATAGACACAGCGCTCTAAACATGGCTCAGAAAAAAAAGGAAAATATTGACGTAGAGTGTTAGATGGTTTGAATGACATTAATTTTATAAGCAAATAAATATAATCTATTATTGTTGTCAATCATGGTCAGATTAGCAAGGTATTTCAGCTGAACTACGATACACAGTATTTTCAATATATTATATTAAGTATTAAAATCTAGCATTGATAAACAATGTTTAATGCTGGGTATCAGATCTTCTTGATGATGATTTACATATAACAAAGTGGTCGTTCCTTCCCTAGCGAGTAGATCAATCAAGGCTAATACTTTTAGACGGTTGATATCGTCTAGGCCATTGCAAGGCTCATCTAATATTAGTAAAGCAGGATGTTTAACCATTGCACGCGCAATCAGCGCTAAACGTTGATCGCCAAAAGACAGTTCTTGAAAAGACGTGGCAGATTGTTTGTCTAATCGCATCAGTACCAACCATTGTTGTGCTAATGTCATCTGACTTTTAGTCGCTTGTTGATACGTGCCAATACTGTCATAAAAACCAGATAACACCACATGTAACAAAGAACAATTCACTCGATAATCTAAATGAAAAGCATTAGATAAATATCCAATGTATTGTTTGATTTGCCAAATACTTTCACCACTGCCGCGTTGATAGCCAAACACATAAATATCATTCACATAACACTGTGGATGATCACCCGTAATCAAGTTCAATAAGCATGTTTTGCCAGAACCATTTGGGCCAGTTACTTGCCAATGTTGCTGTGGTCGAATAGTCCAATTCAAATGACTAAAAACAATATTTTCATCATAATTAACCTTAACATTATTCAACCTTACGAGTGGCATATTAGCGTCTAAGGGATGCGGCTCAAAACTACCGGTATCTTTGTCTGGTAAAACTAAATCTTGTTGCTGCATATGTTGCAGTTGACTGATATGGATGAGTTGTTCAGCTAGATCATCATTAACGGGCGTCTGCCACTGGATGCTTCCTGACTGCATCAGCACTAGCTGCTGACAAAAGCTCGGCACTTCGCTTAAACGATTGAGCACTAATATCAAAGTAGTCCGGATGGATATTTCCAGTAGTAACGTATTAAAGTCAGCACAAGCTTGTTTGTCTAATCCATCCCATGGTTCATCTAGAATCAACAATTCAGATTGGCTCAATAATGCCTTAGCTAGGAGTAGTTTGCGGGTTTCACCCGTAGACAAAGCACGAAATGGTCGCTGCAGCATGCTTGTCAGAGCAAAAATGTTACTCACTCGCGTCAGTAACGTGTGCTCAATATCATCAGGATGTAAACCTTCAAGTAAGATTTCTTCAACTGTGGTGGCAATAGGAATGATATCTAGAATGTCGGCACAATCTTTTTGCTTCTCGGCTTCTATTAATGCTTGTTGTTGCTCAACCGACACCCAGGCGGTGTTAGAAACCACTTGTCGCTGCCCGCTTTTTAATACTCCATGACCGGCAACAAAAGCCGCTACTGCAGATTTACCACTGCCATTTGGCCCCAATACAACTGTGTGTTGCAAAGATGTCAACGTCAGCGAGTCAATATTCAGATGGAAATGCTCAGCAAAAAGAGCGTGACAGTTTTGTAGAGTGACGAGCGGCATAAATCTAAACTTTGAAAAATTTTTAGTATCCTACCAGAAAATTAAGCGCTTTCATGCCCTGCAAGCAATTAGGCTTTAACTGTAACAAACTAAAACAAAATTGGCGTACCCTCTAAATTAGATAACTAATGTCCGCTGTGGCATAAACCTAACATTAATATGCAAATGCTAAACTCATTCGCACACTGTAACCACTATATTGATTATTGACCACACGCGTTTCAGAGCCTTGGTAGGAGCTTCTTGGGCTATAATTGATGGTTCAGAAACACGTACTGGCGCCGTTGGTCTATTTAACGCCCAAGATAACACCCTGCTGCTGGATATTCATAAAGTCCAGGTTGACTCTATCACTAAAACTTTAGTGGCTGCAGGCACATTGTCATTAGTGACAAAAGGATTATTGTCTCTAAACACTCCCGTCACAGTGATTTTTACCTGAGTTGTCTTTTGGCACCCTTGGCAAAAATCCAAGCCAATTTTGGTACGACACCTATTAGATCATACTTCAGGATTACCCAATCTACGGCTTTGGCACCTTCTAAATAGCAAATCAACGCCAGATTCTGAATTAAATGAGATTTTTAATAACGACCTCGACCTTCTTAAAGTTTCCTCACCACCTGGTGAATATTTTTCCTACTCTAACCTAAGCTATAATATTCTGGCCATGGTAATTGAAAAAGTCTCAGCAGAACGTTACGAAACTGTGCTTGAGCAACGACTACTGTTACCAGTGGGCATGCTCAATAGTAGTTTTCACTATCTGACTCAAACAGGCGAATACGGCAACGCATTACTCGCTTACGGTCATCTGGATGGTGGCCAATCAATTACCAACATTCCCAACTACTTAAGAGCCGCAGGTCAATTTACGACGACACCTAAAGATATTCAAAAATTTATGGCGTTTTTAATGGAACAAGAAAACACCAATAATAACCAAATTATTGATACTAAATTGTTGCAATCTATGGGTGATATCGCTCATCCCCTTACTCATCAAAATGGCTTACAAGTTGGCGGCGAATTTAGTTTGTGGCGCACAGACCGTCATGGTGTTTTAGGTAAGTGTCATGGTGGCAACACCTTAGGTTTCCAAAGTATGATGTGTCTGTTTCCTGAATATGAAAAGGTATTTTTTGTTGCGATTAACTCAGACAATGAAACCGCAGACTACGAGAAAATTCATCAAATATTTATTGAACATTTAAATGTTCCCTTAGCACCTATTCCATCCACCTTTAATTTAAACAAGAGGTAGACAAATGGTTTGGCCTTTATCGCATGTCATCGGAGTTCATTAGCTTTGCGTACTTAGATCGTTTAATTACCGTAATTTTCTTGATTCAGAGTCAGAACAAAAACGATCTTGAGCTCTGGTCACTTGGATCTGATACCAAGAAACTAAGGCATATCTGGGGCAATAAGTTTACTGCACATAATCGAGCAACCGCATCACATATATTGTTAGTTAAGCACAATAGTGTGCCAATCATCAGCAGTGGTTTTACGAACTACACGCCAACAAGTTTGGTTAGTTACAGCGCTTTGATACTAAGCCTTGTTTTAGGTTTGTTGGCATTTTTGTTTATAGCCGTGCGTGGTGTTTACGTACTAATTAAAGTGAAGGGTAATATAAGAAAAGAGCCGATAGCATTGATGTTTTTAATCCTACCTAGCCTTATGATGTCTATCTCGCTTCTCTTAGCTACGCCTTTTATGGAATTAGGGCATTTTAGCTTTGCTATTGGTATGACCGCCTTCGCTTCGTTTCTTGCATGCTTTTATGTATACCTGCGCTTTACCCATATTTATTTAAAAAGCGTGTTTTAAATATAGATTTTCACGCCATATTGGCATTTTTTCAATGGACGTTAGTTTTAGCATACTGGCAGATTATCCTCTTAAAACTTTGGGTACTTTAGTATTAAAAATTAATGCCAGCACGCTTATTTTCTTATGTAAATCATAACTTTCACCTTAATTATCACTTAATAATCGAATCAGAATTAGCAAAACATCAATCAGAACAAATCTAAAAAACAGATACTAAGAAAGCCTTTATCATGAGTGTGCTATTAATTTGTTCATTTATGCATAGCTGTGTTGGGTAGGCACTAAATAAAAAAAAATGAACGGCTGCTGCTTGCCCATGCTGTGTCAAAATACAAAACTGTGGTGTAAGTCTAATTCTGCAATTTTGACCTAAATTCAAAATATTTAGACTTACTAGTCTGCTAAAATACAACACTCTAATGGATCAAGCCGTTGAAGGTGATAAATTTTCAATTTAACCTGACCCAGTAGATTTTTATCCTTTGAAAGAATCATCCTTTATATCTTTATCCACAGATATTTCATCCTTAACATTCTCACCTGCGGCATCAACAAACGCTTCATCATTTTTTGTCGTTGCTTCAGAAGTGGCGACAACGTCTTCATTATCCTCATCTACTTTAGAAACCGGTGTTCCATCTGGGAAAGGCAAAAAGGGAAAGGGCATTTCGTCGGTTTTAAAGGTTAGAAATAAGGTAATTTGATACAAGTAAGTACTCAAATTCTGGCCCAGGGGTATCACCGCATTATTTATCTGCCCTTTAAAAAGCAGTGTGACAAATTGAAAAATGGCGACCAAGGTCACGATTAATTTTGCTACTCCCGAAATGATGGAAAAAACCACCATAAATAAACCTCGCTTCCATGTATCAGTATTAGTTAATGTTGCTTTAGTATTTTCGTTCATTTGATTCTCCTGAAATAATGTTTGGGTGATACGACTTATTGGGGATTTGCAATTATGAAGCCAATAATATTAACTTTAAAATCAACAAGTTAGTTTACACATAAAATTATTATGTGTGAAAAACACAAAATATTATGTTTAAAAGCCAGTTTGTGATGAAAACTACTAAGCCACAGATAAATATAAATGGTTAATTGAAATCAGATTAAAATTAATTAAGGGTCGTTTTACGTTAAGACGACATAACCACTTTGAGTAGTATAAACTTCAATTTACGTTAAATACGAGCTCACACAAAATGTCATTTTAGCCTACTTTAAATGGACATCCCTCGTAATTTTTCTGAGTATCAGTTGGGATGTCACGATAGATCTGATTCTGTCACTCGCTATCACACTTTATTAATTGCACCGCTTCAATGTTTCCCGCTGGCACAAAACCAAAAACCTGACCATAGAAACTTAGTTCTGAATTTAATGCTTTAATATTATTTGCTGGTTGTCTAAAGCCGTGTCCCTCTCCTTCAAAAGTGATGTAAGCAGTATCAATACCATTATCTTTTAGGGCGTTAAATATTAATTCAGATTGATTAGGTGGGACGACTTTATCGTCTAAGCCTTGAAGTAATAGTAAAGGAGCCGTTATATTTTCAACACTGTTAA
>CAZMDX010000418.1:0-7681 GCA_964564805.1 uncultured Pseudoalteromonas sp.
CATAGGTTTTGTCACCGACTTGCCCTACTGTTAATGCTTCAGGCTCTGGACCTTTATTTGCTGAACGAGAGTCTCCCTCATTCTTACTGTTGTTATTGTTAAAGGTATTGCCATGGATAGAAGCGCTAATACGCTCAAAGTCATCACCCGAATCAAATACCACTAGACCGTTACTGTCCCAGATAGTGAACGATCGGGCACCGTAGGCATAAAGAGCTTCATATTCACCATCATTGTCACTATCACCTAGCTCTTTTGTTACTGTTAAACGTCCTAGAGGATATGCAGTGAAATCAAAATCTTTTGGATCATCGCCAGCAATAGTGTCTAGATCTGAGCCAGTCTCAAAATTAAGACGTCGGCCCTGAGTTTCTTCGGAGAAAGATAAACAACCATCCTTTTTGTCAAAGTCTTGACCACCTGCAGCGTCACATAGGTCCTCATCTTGTTCGCCATCAGCATTTAACGTATCAAAAAAATACTCTCTTGCATCACCTTCGTTGGCGGTTAACAAAAAGTGTGCATCTTTCCACTGAAATGAGGCGATGGTATCCGGCATATACATTCCGTACAGGTTGTCATATTTATCAAAACTTACGGTGCCATCTTCCATGCCATCAAACTGGTAATCACTCCAATCTTTAAAGCCAAGGCCTATCACTTGCGCACTGTTATTAGCTAGATCAATAATCGCTAAACCGTTATTTTCTTGAAGCGTGACATACGCAATGTTATTGGTGGTAGTAATATATTCAGGTTCTAAATCTTGCGCCACTGTTGTGCTGATCAAAGTGCCATTAATAATACGCCCTGACGGATTAGGAAAATGCATGCCTTGTGCTTCGAGGTCAGCTTGTTTGCCATTATAGTCAGAAAAATCAATATTGATTGATGTGTCGCTTGGTGTGCCATTTACCATCGTAATGACTGATACCGAACCTTCGGGGTCAATATTGTAGTCACCACTTGGTTGGCCTTCATTAGCTATTAATACTTTGCTGGCATCGGGTGTAAAAGTCACCATGTCAGGTAAGTTACCTACTTCCACGGCTTTTACAAACGTTGGCGAAGACATATCTAGACCACTGTAAAATAAGACCATGCCATTAGTCGCAGGATCTTTAGCAGGTACTGCAACAGCCATCCAATCCCCTGATACTGATATGCTAGTGGGGCTACCTAATATAATGTCACTTTGCTCAGTCGGAAGAACTAAAGCTGTAGATGTTAAATTTTCATCAGATAGAGGGTTACTCAAAGCTTCTGTCGTTAAAGATGAGGCATCAATCATCTCAATCGTTGGCTCAACTGCTGCACCATTGATTGCATAAATAGTTTTGGATGCTGGATGAAATTGAACTATTTCCGCCGCGCCTTCAGGATCGTCGGGATTTAGTTTGATCCGTCCAACCAAATTTAAGCTGATATTTGCATTGGCGTCTTGACCGTTGATACCATTTGTTCCAAGAGTACCTGCTGAACCCTCAGTACCATTTACACCATCATCACCTTCTAAAAAACAACCTGTTAAAGACAAACTCATTGCTAAAGCAAGGGCTGAATATTTAGAACATTTGGCTATTTGCATCACTTTTACCTTTTTCTGCTGGAATGAATAGATTTAGCATATGTAAGTGTGATGACATTTGTGTGATCGAGAAATGACAGCTTAATGACATTATAATAATTTGGATAAGTAGACTTTATCTAAATGGGATAACATTTTAGTTACGGCGTGATGTGCAACCTATATAAAAAGCATGATTATTCATATGCTGTGATAAGTGCGAATCTCATCTTATTTATCCATCATAGGCAGAACTGAATTGAAGTATAAAGCGCACAGAATTGCCTAGGTGTATAAATTTTTTTTGAGGATGTGACGATGTGATGAGGTTTGGTCTAAAGTTTTTCAGTGTTTATACATACTTAGTTCTGAGCATCAGTATGTATAAACATCAATGTTGCCGTAGGCCAATCATTGATTAGTGATTTAGTAATAACGCAAATCTTGCACTTTACCCCAAAACACCCGATACGAAAATATGGTGTATAACAAAATACATGGAATAACCACTATCGCGCCATATAAAATAAAACGTAGTGACTCAGGAGCACTAGCTGCTTGCCAAATGGTTATCTCACCAGGAACTACATAAGGGTAAAAACTAAAAGCTAGTCCACAAAAACAAAATACGTAGACCACCACCGTGATCAAAAAGGGTAGCCAGCAACCGCTGTCGTCTTTCAGTGGTAATTGCTTTAACACTTTATTGCCTATCAATAATAAGGTGAAACAAACAAATGGCACAATAGCCATAAAATAGGCAAATGGGGCAGTAGTCCATCGTTCAAATACAAATTGATTAATTAGTGGATTCACGATGCAAACTGCCAATATACCCACAAAGCTAATTTTTCCCATTAGCTTTGCCCATTTTATGGCGCGTAGTTGTAGATCGTCAGTGGTTTTTAAAATTAACCAAGTACTACCAATTAATGCATAAGCACAAGCGACACCTAATGCACTCATGATTGAGAATATATAAGCGGTGACAGATTCTTCAAACCCCATCACAAAACTACCTAACATATAGCCTTGGCTGGTGGATGCAATCAGAGATCCGAGCTTAAATATCTGGTTCCAACGGTGTTTATTGACTTGAGCCACTTTGGCTCGAAAGTCAAATGCGACTCCCCTTAATATCAAGCCAACTAGCATAATAGCTGATGGAATATATAACGCTTTTAGGATGACATTGTGTGCCGTTGGAAAAGCAATCAATAATAACCCTACAGCCAGCACTAGCCATGTCTCATTAGCATCCCAAAATGGGCCAATAGAAGCGATCATTTGATCCGCTTGATGGTCATTGTTTAGAGGTAATAATAAGCCTACACCTAAGTCGTAGCCGTCTAAAATCGCATAAACAATAATAGATAAAGCCATTAGTCCGGCGAAAAAAATTGGTAAGTTAACATCTGCAATCATAATAAAGCTGCCTCTGTTGTATTGGGTAAACTACGAGATTTCTTTTGTAAAAGTCTTTCTTCAGGTTGTATTTCTTCTATTTCTACTGCTCTTCGTGCCATCAAGAACAGGGTGTGTAGATAAGCGATTAATAAAGCCACATACACTGATAGATACAAAACAAAAGTAAATATCACGTTTTCTGGTGCAATATCTGTAACGGCATCTGAGGTTTTTAATAAACCTGACACCAAATAAGGTTGGCGGCCAATTTCTGTGACATACCAGCCTGCCAATGTCGCTATCCACCCAGAGAAACTCATACCCACTAAGCTATATAAAATACCTTTACTGAGCTGTTTGTTACGGACTAATTTGAAACTTGTGAACCATGCAATGGTAAGCATCAACATGCCCATACCCACCATAATTCTAAATCCATAAAATAGAGGTGCAACAGGTGGATGTTCACCAATAAAATCGTTTAATCCCTGTATCTCACCCTCTGGGTCGTGGGTTAAAATAATGCTGGTGATGTTTGGAATAGCTATTTCAAAATGGTTTGTACGGTTCTCCTCGTCTGGTATTGCAAACAATAAAAGAGGCACACCTTTTTGTGTTTCCCATACACCCTCCATCGCCGCAATCTTTTGAGGTTGATGTTCTAAAGTATTTAAACCGTGTAAGTCGCCGACAAATATTTGTAGTGGCATCAACAACGCCGCTACAAAAACTGCTGTTTTGAGTGCTAGTTGGGGAGCTTTTTTATTATCGCCTCTGATAATACGATAAGCAGAAATACCAGCAATTAGAAAAGAAGCAGTTAAAGCGGACGCTAACAACACATGTGTTAAACGGTAAGGAAAAGACGGATTAAAAATGATTTCCCACCAATCCAACGCATACGCTACACCATCACGCATTTCAAAACCTGTTGGAGTTTGCATCCACGAATTAAGTGCGATGATCCAAAAAGCAGAAAGCGTTGTTCCCACCGCTACTAGCAACGTAGCTAAAGTATGCAACCAGCTTGGTACGCGGTGAATACCAAACAACATCACACCTAAAAAAGTGGCTTCTAAAAAGAAGGCGGTAAGTACTTCGTAACCGAGCAGCGGCCCTGCAATATTACCCACTGTTTCCATGTATCCCGGCCAATTTGTTCCAAATTGGAATGACATAGTAATCCCACTCACCACGCCCAAAGCAAAGCTAAGGGCAAACACTTTTACCCAGAAACGATAGATCCGCATCCACACTGGATGTCCGCTGATGTTAAAACGTAATTTGAAATAAAATAAAAACCAGCCTAACGCAATCGTGATGCTGGGAAATAAAATATGGAAACTGATGTTGGCTGCAAATTGTAAGCGAGACAACAAGAAGACATCATCCATAGTGCACCTCATTTATAATGTGAGAAAATTTGTTGTTAATTACTAAATAGTTTTATTCTGTTGGGTTTGCTACTCGTTAGTGCGTTTGAGCAATTTATCTTTTAAATCCAGTACTTTGCCTACACCTGAGCCTAACTTCATCAACGTATCGAGTTTTTCTGGGCTTAGACGCTGTAGCTCACTTGACCATTTGGTAATGCCTTCAAGTAAGTCATGCACCTCTCTGAGCTTTTGTTGAGCATGCCGCTCTTCTTCGTTGCCAGGCGTATCTAGTAGAATGTCTCTTAATAAAGATAACGTTGGGTCCATTTCCCGTTTACGGCGTTCTTCAAAAACACGGTTCGCCATATCCCAAATACTGCCATTAGTGTGAAAATAATCTTTTCTGTCTGCTGGTTTGTGATGAAGTTGTATTAACTGCCAAGACTGCAGCTCTTTCAAACCCATGCTTACATTACCGCGAGAAATACTAAGAGCCTCAGCGATTTGGTTGGCACTGATAGGATCTTTAGTAATCACTAACAATGCATACATTTGCCCCACAGTTCGATTAAACCCCCAGCGACTACCCATTTCGCCAAAGTGCATAACAAAGGTTTCTATCATTGGTGTCATTTTCATAAAGAGTTTAGCTTTTAAAGTTTCAGAAATTACTGAAACTTTAAAAGCTTTATGGTCCTAGGTCAAGCGTTATCTATGATTTATGTGGTCAAAATGAATTATTTAATGAAACAGAGTCTTTATGCGGAATAACTGATTTCATAGTCGTGTGTTAAAAATGATGCGGTAGTTTTGGCAATTAGCGAGCCTAAACAGAAAAAGTGAAAGGGAGATATTTCAAGGTTCTGTAAGGACTCTGTCACCCAATATTATAGGTAAAAAAATACTAAAAAGATCACAGCAAAGATCACAGCAAAGATCACTATAAAATATGCTCAATAGCCTAATTAAATTAAACCTTGTTATTAAGTTATGCTTCTAAAAAGGACATTAACATCTAATAAATAAATGATCGCACTGACCTACTAGGATTCAGTTTACCAAAACTTTTTTCTCTTGCTCAGTAAGATCATTTTATAATCAGTCTTGTAAAACCTCAATTCTATGGTTCTTGTAGCGGGCTGTTGGTATCGTTTGTGTAGTGGTAAATTGATTGATGTATGATTTATTTTTGAAGCGTTGCGGCTAATTTGTTACCGCTAGATTAACAGCATTGTTAATGACGGATGTTGATTGTTCTGAGAAGATAATATGCGTTTTTTCAAAGGTATAGAAAAACAATATTGATAGTTTGTTAAAAATAAGACTTTGATAAATATGTAAAGTGGATAATTTAAATTTATAATGCCTAGAAAGTTCGCATACATATTATTTGGTATGGTAACGTCCAGCAATTAAAGCTTAGCTGGTCATCCATACAACTAGGAAGTTGCTTCGATATGCATGTAAATACCTAGTGATAGACAGATAATTGATGCATATTTATATTTTTAAGGAACACGAGCATATTAAACTTATTATTATCAATAAAACCTCTGTGGCTGATTGCATAAAGTGAAACTTAAGCACAAAAGGAGCAGGTGATCTGTGCTTATCTGAACATAAAACACCTGCAACACATTGATAAGTCGTGGTAATTATTAATCATGCGAACTAAATCAATTAAATAGACCCTTGAGTTTGTTATTGGCTTTATCTAACAACTTTTCTTTTTGTTTCTCGAGTTCTTTTTTAGCTTTTTTCTTCGCCTCTTTTGACAATTGTTTTTTCGCTTCAGATTTAGCTGCATTAATAATGTTTCCGAGCATGGCATTAACCACCGCAATACCTACTTGATCTGCTGGCATGCCGTTAGGTTGACCAATAGGTCCAGCATTAAAAGTGGGTAAGGTAACCTCATACGTTTTTGTGTCTAAATTAAGGTCACCAGTAGGCAAGTTTTCAAAGTTTAATTTAAGACGCACGTTGCTGACGGTCATATTTTCAACAATCACCAAGGGGTTAGTCGCGTCTTGTGATGCGGGTGCTGATTCATGTTCAGTTTTTGGCAGAGTTTTGGCTAAATTATTTTTTAGTACCATTAGGTTACCCTTTCCATCTTTGTCTACTTCATAAAGAATTTCTGGAGCATCGATGCTAATGGTCTGCATCACATAAGGTTCGTTGATTACTTCGCCTAAATCTAGAATGATCATATCAACACTGAACGCATCGTTTTTGCTGAAGCCCACAGGATTTTTTATATCCAGATCACTTATGGTCATCCGGCCTTCTGTTAATGCCAAGTCTACCTTAAAGACTGACACGGTTGTGCCAAGATATTTACTACCCTGCTGTTCTATTTGCACACGAATAAAATCGCCCGCCCCGCTTAACATATACCAAGCACCACCTGCAATCAGCAGAACTAATACAGCAATAATTCCTAATCCTTTTTTCATAAATTTCTCTTTTATATGTTTACTGAATAAACTTACTATAACAGAACATTTGAATGACTCGAGTACCTTCTCGCAGCTAACATTATATCGATGATAGACACCATGCTGTCTGCAGTGCTAGCGGACTAAAATCTTTATTTATATGGTGAATTTTGAATGAAGCTGCATTCGAGATTATGTTGTATTTCCTTATAAAATAGTTCACACCCACTTTGTTATTCCGCTAGAAAAGCTGAACATGAAGGATACTTATTACTCGAGTATATATGTGATTATATTCGCGACTTATACTACAACTCAACGGCATCAAAAAATTCACTCAGAGCCTTATTATAATAGGTAAAAAATTATTACATCGACACTCTTGGAGTGCTCAGTTAAAACCTACCAACCCAAGGGTATTTCAAAACATTAAAGGTTATGGATTTAATTCTTAAAGACAAAGTACAAAAACCAGTCTTAATGGATAAGCCAAATCAGACCTATTACGATAGTTAAGTTAAGTGAGTTCGACGCTTAAACATATTCGCTTAAAACTGAGTGGTGCGGTGTTGACATATTTAAATCGTATTAAGTAATTAAATGCCACTAGATATCTGCCCTAGCAGGAAATGTTGACAATCATGGAGCATAACGAATTTTGGCAGAACTTCATTAATAAAGTATTGGCAAAATACCGACTGGATGTATTGAGCTGCATCTTAATTAATAAAGGTGGTTTTTAGGCGGGCAATGAATATGAACAGTTCGCGAGGAAAACCTTTTATTTGAGTAAAAACTTATATAACCAACGCTTTACTCGATTGAAACCTCGCTTTAAAGCCATAATAATTGAATTGTTGCACTTTAAATACACAGTAAAATAATAATAT
>CAZMDX010000419.1:0-5451 GCA_964564805.1 uncultured Pseudoalteromonas sp.
AAGAAGATTGCTTTGTGCCTTGAGCAAATAGTGTGTTGTGACTAAAACGAGTCCGACAACCTATGAAACGTATGTTAATAAATGCTACTCAATCAGAAGAATTGCGTGTAGCACTAGTAGATGGCCAAAAGCTATATGATTTAGATATCGAAAGCCCAGGTCACGAACAGAAAAAAGCAAATATTTATAAAGGAACAATAACCCGCGTAGAGCCTAGTTTAGAAGCTGCCTTTGTTGATTATGGCGCAGACCGTCATGGTTTCCTTCCTCTAAAAGAAATTGCCAGAACTTACTTCCCTCAAGGTTACAGATTTGAAGGTCGCCCCAACATTAAAGAGGTGATTAAAGAAGGCCAAGAAGTCATTGTTCAAATTGATAAAGAAGAGCGTGGCCAGAAAGGCGCAGCGTTAACCACTTTTATCAGTCTAGCTGGTAGCTACCTAGTCTTGATGCCTAACAACCCTCGTGCTGGCGGAATATCACGTCGCATAGAAGGTGATGAACGTACAGAGCTAAAAGCAGCGTTGAGTGGCTTAGACCTTCCAGAGGGTATGGGCTTAATTGTCAGAACAGCTGGTGTAGGCAAGTCATCTGAAGAGCTAGCATATGATCTGGACTATCTTGTATCAGGTTGGGGCCGCATTAAAGCAATGGCCGACTCTCGCTCTGCTCCTTTCCTTATTCACCAAGAAAGTGACGTGGTTGTTCGAGCTATCCGCGATTATTTGAGACGAGATATTGGTGAGATTCTCATCGATGATAGTAGCGTTCACGAAAGGGCTTTAAAACACGTCGAACAGATGCGCCCAGATTACGCTAACCGAGTTAAACTCTACAAAGGCGATGTGCCTTTATTCAGTCATTACCAGATTGAGAGTCAAATTGAATCAGCTTTCCAACGTGAAGTTAGACTTCCTTCAGGCGGCTCGATAGTTATTGACCCTACTGAGGCGTTAATTTCAATCGACATTAACTCTGCCAGGGCGACTAAAGGCAGTGATATTGAAGAAACAGCATTTAATACCAACCTTGAAGCGGCGGACGAAATTGCTCGTCAGCTGCGTTTGCGTGATGCAGGCGGTTTAGTCGTTATCGATTTTATTGATATGACGCCAGTACGTCATCAACGTGAAGTTGAAAACCGTATGAAAGATGCGGTTCGTGGTGACAGGGCAAGAGTACAACTTGGCCGCATTTCACGTTTCGGTTTACTTGAAATGTCACGCCAACGTTTACGTCCATCATTAGGTGATTCTGCTAATAATGTGTGCCCAAGATGCAGTGGCCACGGAACAGTTCGTGGGACAGAGTCATTAGCGTTGTCTGTACTTCGTATTATGGAAGAAGAAAGCATCAAAGATAATACAGGGCAAATTGAAGCTCAGTTGCCGGTTAATGTTGCCACTTATTTATTAAACGAAAAGCGTAATTCAGTACGAAGTGTTGAAAAGCGACATAGTGTTCAGTTAGTCATTATTCCTAATCCAAAAATGGAAACGCCACAATACAGTGTTGCACGAAGACGCCCAGATGATGCCGTTCAGGAAATGAGTTACAACTTGCCATTAATTGAGCAGGCCGAAAACATTACCGATAAAACTGTTTCTCCCGCTATGGCTAAAGAACAGCCTGCATTGCAGAGTCTTATTGCCCCGGAACAGAAAAAACCATTACCAATCGTAGCTTCAGTTAAATCAGAAAGTTTATTGGAAAAAGCGAGTAAATGGATTTCTGAGTTATTTAAAGCACAAGAAAAAGTAGTGCCTAAGAAAACGACTCACACGCGTAATGAAGGTACTAATCAGCGTCGAAATAAAAATACACGTCCTGATAGAAACAAGCGTAATAACAAAAACTTTGATCGTAAAGAAAACGTTGAACGCAAAGACAGTACTGAACAACCTATTAATCGTAACGAGCGACCAGATAAAAATGAACGCTCTGAGCGTAAACCAAGAAATGATAATCGCAAGCCACGTCGTGATGACAAACCAGTAGAAGCGACTCAAGACGCAACTATGGTTGTCAAAAGTCAGTCCCCTTCTCCGGCACCTGTCCCGGCACCTGCGAAGAAGAAAGAACCGGTCGCAGAACGCAGAAAACGTCGTGACACCAGACGCAGCGTAAGAGTTGACGCAGAGAATAACGATCAAAATAAGATTGTCGCCGACGTTCCAGAAACGCAAACAGCTGTTGTTGAGCAACCCGATTCAGTGGTTGCAGATACAAGTAATGTAGACAAAGTGATTGATAATGTTACGGTCGACAGCACATCAGGTACGACAACTACATCAGATATGGTACAAAAAGTAGTCGAATCGACAGCGGTAGACGTAACAGCAGAATCAGTTGCTGAGACAACAGACACTCAAGCCGTCAGTGAAACGAGTAAAGACGAAGAATCTACACCTCGAACTCGCAGTCGTCGTTCTCCTAGGCATATTAGAGCTGCAGGCCAAAAACGTCGAAAAGAAGGTGAAGAGAAAGACGAGGTGGTGAAACCAGATGTAGCCGAAATAACTCAAGACGAACTTCAGTTTGATGAGCCTGTTGTCGTACCTCAAGCCGAGAAAAAGCCTGAAGTTATCGTTACTCAAGAAAAACCAGAACAAAATGTTGTTGAATTAGCATCCGAACCAGCTCAAGTTGTTAATACAGATGAACCGAAAGTATCTCCTGAATCAGAAGTATCACCTGCCAGCAGTGAAGAAGTTAACGTTTCTGCAGTTGTATCTGAAAAAGAAGATGTCACTAAGCTAGTCAAAAAAGCACCTGCTAAGAAAATACCTAAAAAGGCAACATCTTTGAAAGTTGAGCAAAAACCACTCAAAAAGCAATCAGTGTCAGCCCCAATGGCAAGACCTATGTCTATTGATGACGCATTTGTAGAAGTTAAAATCGGTTCTCTTGACGACTCTGCTAGACCAGAAGTTAAACGCTCTAGTAAATCAGCAATATTTTCAAGTTCATCGAATGCGGTTACCGCACCAGCCACTCGCCCTGGTTCACAAAGCGAGTAAACATAATACTTGAACATGTTTAAACAATGCCGCAGCACAGTAGTGTGTTGCGGCATTTTTATTGACAGTGTCAGTGCTATTGTTTGTTTATTACTGTATCCTCCCGCGACTATTTTTAGCTGTTTAAAAATCAAGCTATGTTCAGACAAAGTCTAAGACTTGTGCTGATGTGTAAGCTAATCACCCTATTTGAGAATTATCTATGAGTTTTGCCGACCTAGGCCTTTCACCAAAAATTTTATCCGCTGTAGCCAGTAAAGGGTACACCACCCCTTCACCCATTCAGGCTAAAGCTATACCTGCAGTATTAAACGGCAGTGACGTCATGGCTGCTGCGCAAACAGGAACAGGTAAAACAGCTGGTTTTACCCTACCCATATTACATTTACTAAGCCAAGGACAATCAGCTCGACCTAACCAAGCTAGGGCATTGATACTCACTCCTACCAGAGAATTAGCAGCGCAAATAGCAGAAAGTGTTCAAACTTATGGTAAAGATTTACCGTTAAAGTCAGCCGTGGTATTTGGCGGTGTGGGCATCAATCCACAAATGCTAAAATTACGTAAAGGTGTGGACATATTAGTAGCCACACCGGGCCGTCTTCTTGATTTATATAATCAAAATGCAGTAAAGTTTAGTGAGTTAGAAATTCTTGTAATGGACGAAGCCGACCGTATGTTGGACATGGGCTTTATCCACGACATTAAAAAAATTATAAAATTGTTGCCCCAAAAACGTCAAAACTTAATGTTTTCTGCTACTTTTTCTGACGACATCCGGAAACTGGCCAAAGGATTAGTCAATAATCCAGTCGAAATATCTGTATCACCTGCTAACACGACCGTCGATTTAGTAGAACAATGGGTGTATCCGGTAGATAAAAGTAAAAAATCTCAACTACTTACGCACTTAATTAAAGACAATGACTGGCAACAGGTGTTGGTATTCAGTAGAACTAAACATGGAGCTAACCGTATTGCCAAACAGCTAGAAGCTCATGGTATTAGCTCAGCAGCCATTCATGGCAACAAAAGCCAAGGTGCGCGCACCAAGGCCCTTGCGGACTTTAAACAAGGTAAAGTGAAAGCACTGATAGCAACTGATATTGCTGCTCGTGGCTTGGATATTGATCAATTACCACAAGTAGTCAATTTTGATTTACCTAATATACCTGAAGATTATGTGCATAGGATTGGACGAACGGGTCGTGCTGGTGCAACAGGTCAAGCTATATCGATGGTGACACAAGATGAATTCAAAGAATTAGTCGACATCGAAATATTAATTAAACAACTGATCCAACGAAAAGTGACGGAAGGATTCGAACCCACTCAACCTCTGCCTGAATCGAAAATTGGTCAACGACCCATCAAAGCAAAGAAGCCCAAACAAGCTCAATCTGGTCACAGAGATGGTCAACGTTCCGGACGTAATTCATCTGGCGGTCAGCCGCCTAAAAGTAATCAATCACGCAATAGAAATAGTCAATCTAGAGGAAGTTCTGGTAACCGTTAACAAATAGCCATTCAATAAAATATCAGCTTAAAGCTTAGTTTATGTTTGAGTTGATATTTTGTTTAGTATCGACAACTAAAATATTGAATGTGCAGGTTTAAATACTTGCACCTTCACCACCATAGTTCCTATGTATTCGCAGTCAGTATTCTATCCAAATGATTAGCAAAGTTTTGCCTATCGCTCTGGTTCAGCGGCGGTGGCCCGCCAGATTGTTCTCCACTTGCACGCATGGTATCCATAAAATCACGGATGTTAAGTCTGGCGCGAATATTTTCAGTAGTAAACAGCTCACCTCTTGAGCTTAGTACTTGTCCACCTTTTTCAATCCCTTCTGCGGCTAAGGGAATATCACTGGTGATCACCAAATCATTGGCTTCAATTTGTTTTACTATTTCGTCGTCAGCCACATCAAATCCAGCGCTAACTTGCATTGAGCGAATAAACTTAGACGGGGGTGTACGGATATAATGATTTGCTACAAGAATGGTTTCAATCTTTTTACGCTCTGCAGCACGAAACAAAATATCCTTTATCACCACTGGACATGCATCAGCATCTACCCAAATTTTCAATATAGCCCTCTCTTTTATAAATAATTAATGTTCTGGAATAACACTGGTAGCAACTGGTTTTAATTGTTGCACTTGGTTTTGTGTCAATCTCTTTACCTATTTTTTCACTTACGTTACCAGTTACTAGCTTACAACTGATAGGTAAGTGAAGACTATGGGATCAAAAAGTCGCACGCGATAAGGTTCGTTTGCACTTAAACCATCACCAGTAAAGTGTCGACGACGCTTAGTAGTTGGTGTTGATACAGAATCATTAGTAAGTGCTGAAATGGTCGATCCAGAAGGAGATGATGAAGGGTTAGTCTTCCTTTTATCAATTGATACTTGGTTGGCAATATCA
>CAZMDX010000420.1:0-2099 GCA_964564805.1 uncultured Pseudoalteromonas sp.
TAATTTGAACTTACAGTATGTTAATTTTACTTACAAGAATTATTTAACAAATTTAACATTTATTTTTCAATTTAAAAATTCAATTTTTATATGAACTATGATGTTATTTGCACCAAACTAGAACTTTTGGTATGTTTTATTTCTTTAGGGTTTCTTGGTGTGGTGAATTAGCATTAACATTCATAAATTTTTTGGAATTGATTATTCAATATCAATAGCTGACCAAACGCAGATGCAACCGCGTTGGCAACCGCGTTGGCAACCTTCTGTTGTACGATCTGAATTTTCAAAAAAAATAGGTAAAGTGGGTCCTATTGCTCCTCAGCTTCCATCCATTAATCCAATATCTAGTCATTTAGCGAAGCAATTAAATCAAAATGAAAAGTGTTTAAACCTCAATATCTTCTCACCCGGAGTAGACAAAAACTTGCCGGTTATGGTTTGGATACATGGAGGTGGTTTTCAAGGAGGTAGTGGGTCTTTAACTGAATACGAGGGGACAAGATTAGCCAGTTCCGGCAATATCGTTGTGGTATCTATCAATTATCGATTGGGGTGTTTAGGATTTTTGAGGCTTTGCGATATTAGCCATGGTGTTATCCCATCAACCGGTAATGAGGGGCTCGGTGACCAGATAACCTCGTTAAAATGGATACAAAACAACATCCATCATTTTGGTGGTAACAAAAATAACATCACTTTATTTGGAGAATCAGCGGGAGCCATGAGCATCGCATGTTTGTTGGCATCTAGTGCAGCTAATGAATTATTTCACAAGGCTATTTTACAAAGTGGTGCTGGTCATACTTTTTCTTCTATAGAAAAAGCTAACAACGTTGCAGCCGAGTTTGTTAATAGTGCCAACCAATTAGGTTTTATGCTGGAACAGTTTCCCAGTTTAAGCACTGTAGAGTTATTAAAAATTCAAGCGCACTTTTTAGCACGGCCAGAAGTCTACCAACAATTTGGTATTTTACCTTTCACCCCTGTGATTGAAAATCAATTATTGCCGCTTCCGCCCCATGAGGCAATTGCCCAAGGCAGCGCTAAAGACATCGCAATTATTGCTGGCACAAACACCGATGAATGGACTTTTTTTGCCGCTTTACTGCAGCAAAGCATATCGTCAAAAGAAACGTTACATAGTGCTCTTTGTTTATTAATTGAGGCTGAGGATATAGACGAATGTTTGATACAAATAGACGAACAACTCATCAGTCGGAGCCGCCCTACTAGTTACCAAAATCAACTAAGTGAAATGTATTGTGAATTTTGGTTCACACAACCTTGCCATCGACTCTTGAGTAATCAAATAAAAGCGGGGGGACGTGCCTATCGGTATCAATTGGGGAGGCGCTCACTAATAGAAAAGTTTGGCTGTACCCATGCGGCCGATATCGGATATGTATTTGGCACAACAGATCAACGTTTTCATGGCCAGGCGCCAAGAGTGGTGCAATTGGTTAATGAAATACAAAGTAGTTGGACTGCCTTTGCTCATAATGGCAGTCCTGCAACATTAGAAAATCCATGGCCAAGTTATGCAGAAGATTTTTGTTTTATGTTGTTTGATCATCAGGATAGTCACTTAACTGCACACAAACCCATCGATTTTTGGTCGCGTATCAGCGACCAAAAACTGGCCTCGTTTTAATCCATTATGACTAATAACACTTCCCCAATGCCTTATTACATTGTCATGATTAGTAGCAGTATCTTTGAATTCTGGGACTCATCACAATGGGAGCAACTTTCAATATCTAACCAAGCCATTCGCAGCACCACCACTAAGTTTTGGTTAGATCATGATTTGAGCACCTTACCCACGGCTAAACACATATCGGTCTACTGTGGTAGTAACGACCTTATTTTTGGCCATAACAGTGAACAAATAATGGTGAGTTTGCATGCTTTAATCACTCATTTATCTGTGGGGTTTCCAAAAACTCAAACAAGTTATTTTTCAATTCTACAATGTCTACAGAAACAGGCCGCTAGACAATTACTCATTATCGAACAGCTTAATACCCAAATACGTGAACAAGCAGGCAAGCAATACCACTATTTTGAATTTAATGAAGCCATTCGTAACCTGACTA
>CAZMDX010000421.1:0-7103 GCA_964564805.1 uncultured Pseudoalteromonas sp.
TTTAGTTATCCAGAATTTATTGAATGTGTTATCGCTAAATTTGTGAACGCATCTACTATAGATGGCTATAACCCTTATCGCATTACCAAAGGTGGAATAGATTGGGAAGTGGAAGAGCCAGATGATCCTTGGAGCTATATTGGTTATTGGGGTGACCACCAAATCATCTACTTACTCAAAATGTTGGAGTTGTCTAAGCAATTTCACCCCGAGTTGTTAGCTCAACTTTTGAATAAGTCTATTTTTAGTTATGCGAATGTTCCTTATCGGATCAAATCATTTGACGACATGCTGATTAATGCCAAAAGTACAGTCACTTATGACGAAGCTTCTGCAGAGCGGATTGCTGAAAAAGTCGAACAAATGGGTGCTGATGGCAAATTAATACTGGATGAAAATGGTGATGTTTATCAAGTTAATTTACTAGAAAAATTATTGGTCCCTTTGTTGTGCAAATTGGGTAATTTGGTTGTCGATGGAGGTATTTGGTTAAATGCACAGAGACCAGAATGGAATGATGCAAACAACGCATTAGTAGGCCAAGGCTTGTCTATGGTGACACTAAATTATCTAAGACGTTATGTATGTTTTTTTCAAGACCTCATAAAAGATCAAACAGAGACTACCGAACTTTCTTATGAAGTGGCACTGTGGTTAAAAGAAACGGCTGAAGTACTACAAAAATTATGTCCACAACTAAATGGTTTGCCAGTATCTGACACATTGCGCTTTGAAGTTTTAAGAGACCTAGGACAAGCTGCTTGGAAATATCGACAAGCTGTATATAAATCTCAAAGTTTTACTCGCAAAGAAGACTGCTCAGTAAAAGTGATCAGTTCATTGCTAAGTAAAGCATTAATTGTAATAGACCATACCATCAAGACTAACGTCGGTGATGATGGTTTACACCAATCATATAACTTGCTGGGTTTACATGATGAAGTTGCGACAGTAGAAAATCTTTATCCTATGCTAGAGGGACAAGTAGCGGCCATCAGTTCTGGAGCTCTTGAGCCCGAGCAAGCTGCTGATGTGCTGGATGCACTATTTGCTAGCGATGTTTATCGACCTGACCAGAAAACCTTTATGTTATATCCAGACCGGATCCAAACCCGGTTTTTGGATAAAAATGTGATTCCTCAAGCTTTGTTTGATGAGGTACCGTTACTTTCGCAAATGTTGGCCGCTGCTGATGACCGAATTATCATGAATGATGTGCAAGGCTGTTATCGATTTAATCCTAATATAAAAAACAACGGTGAGTTGATCCTCCAGCTTAACAAGCTCGGTTCTGATTATCCTAGCTTAGATAAAAAAATCGTTTCTAAAATTGAAACTTTGTATGAAAAAGTTTTCAATCATCAGTCATTTACAGGAAGATCCGGAGGTATGTTTGGTTTTGAAGGCCTAGGCAGTGTCTATTGGCATATGGTATCAAAGCTGTTATTGGCTCTTAAGGAAAATTTTTATGCTGCCGTCGAGTCAGACGCTGAGCCAGAGCTTATTCAACGTTTAGGCTCCCTTTATTACCGAGTACGAGGTGGAATTGGTTTTAACAAGTCACCCAATGAATATGGTGCTTTTCCTTGTGATCCATACTCTCACACACCTAAACATGCAGGTGCACAACAACCTGGTATGACAGGACAGGTAAAAGAAGAGATTTTGAGCCGATTTGGTGAGTTAGGTATTCATGTGTTCAAAGGTAAAGTTGAATTTAAACCTAAACTTCTTCGTAGTCGTGAATTTATTACGGATGAAAAATTATTTCGTTACCTTGATGTCAACAACGTTTGGCAAGAAACAATCATCCCAAAAAGTGGTATTGGGTTCACTTGGTGTCAAGTTCCTATAATATATGAATTAAGCTCTGAAGAACCGACTTTGCTATTAACTACGTCGGATGAAAAACAAATCAAGTTCGACGAACTAACGTTAGCTGACGAATACACTGATGCGCTGTTTAACCGAACAGGTTTCATCAAGAAAATTCACATTACTTTAAACATAAATCAACTGCTAAGTGATTAATATACGCACTATGTTGTAAATGAAATGGAGAGCAATATGTCTGGAAATTATTATAGAAATCGCGCTAATTTACTGCACGCAGGTGAGTTATCGGTAGCAGAATTACAAGCTGAAGTGAGTAATTTGTTGGCTGACAAAATACATGGTTTGTCTTTTAGCCCATATATTACAGGGCAAGGTCCAGGGACCCAAATTACTGAACAACAAATTCATCAACGTTTGCAACTTATAGCGCCTCATGTGAAATGGGTCAGAACTTTTTCATGTACCGAGGGAAATGAGTTAATTCCTAAAATCGCTGCTCAATATGGTCTAAAAACCTTAGTTGGAGTGTGGTTGGAAGCGGATGTTGAGAATAATGAAAAAGAACTCGCTAATGCGATTGAAATTGCTAAAGCCGGTTACGCTGATTTACTCGCCGTGGGCAACGAAGTCTTATTGCGTGAAGAAATGTCTCAAGAAGAGTTAATAGACTATATTAATCGTGCTAAAGAGGGAGCTCCTGGCGTGCCAGTGGGCTATGTGGACGCATATTTCTTATTCGAAGATAATCAGAAAGTAACAGACGCTTGTGATGTGATTTTTGCTAACTGTTACCCCTTTTGGGAAGGATATCCTGCAGAACATGCTTTGGTATACATGAAACAAATGTATTACAGAGCACAGAAAGTGGCCCCAGGCAAAAAGGTCATTATCAGTGAAACTGGTTGGCCAGATCAGGGTAGCCCTGAGAGAGGCTCCATTCCATCATACGAAAATGCAATCCGTTATTTTGTTGATTCCTACCATTGGACACAAGAAGAAGGGATTGATTTGTTCTATTTCTCGTCGTTTGACGAAGACTGGAAGGTCGCTGATGAAGGCGATGTGGGTGCATATTGGGGCATTTTAGATAAAGATGGTAACCACAAATATGCGAAATAATTCAGTGCGTAAATCTGCAATCGAAAAAATGACAGGGCTTAAACATGGAAATAGCATTTGCTATTCTGGCTACAGAGATGGTCAAAATCCTCGTTTAGGCATTTTTCCAAGTTATGAAGAGGTAAAAGAAGACCTATTATTATTAGCTGACAATTGGTCTTTTTTACGTTTATACGATTGCAGTCAACACGCTGAAACAGTTCTTGATGTAATTGAAAAAGAACATCTGAATTTTCATGTTATGTTGGGTGTGGATATGGCAGCTGAAGTCAGTAATCCAAACTGTCCTTGGGGTGCTCACTTTAGTGACGAAAAACTGGTTGAAAATAAATCACATAACAATGAACAAATCGAGCAGCTTATTGCTTTGGCTGCTCAATATCCAAAGACGGTGTTCTCTGTGTCTGTGGGTAATGAAGCAAGCGTCGAATGGACTGATCATATGGTGCCGGTCGAAAGCTTGGTAGTATATGTACAACGCATAAAAAGTAATATTGCTCAGCCAGTAACGTTTTGTGAAAATTATGTGCCATGGACCAATAAACTTGCACCCTTGGTTGCTGAGCTTGATTTTATTTCTATACATACTTACCCAGTATGGGAATTTCAAAATATTGACAATGCGCTTGAATATACCAAGAAAAATTATCGTGAAGTGCTGGGCTGCCACCCAGATAAACCTATTGTTATTACTGAAGCTGGGTGGACGACTCAGTCAAATGGCCATGGTATTGATGTATGGAATGCCTCAGAAGAATTACAGACAGCTTATTATGCCCAACTATTAGAATGGACCACAGAAGAGCGTATTCTTACATTTGTATTTGAAGCATTTGATGAGCCTTGGAAAGGTTCTGATGACCCACAAGAACCAGAGAAACACTGGGGATTGTTTAAGGTAGACCGCAAACCTAAACAAGTTATGCAGCAAGCTTACAGGTAGATTATTGATAAATTGTCAAATTTTTGGTTTAGTAAACTAGCAGATAATTATCTGCTAGTTTTGTTTTTCATCAGACTAAACTAAGGCAAAGCAATTTGCATTAGGAATGAAAAATTCGCCGTGTTGCTTAGAATTAATGAGATGTATTCTGGGTAACCAATCTAAACCGATAGTTTATACTTTTATAATCATTAGCGTGTTGCTGTATTGTTGTATAAAGTAGAATTTTTTATCCCGCCAAACCAAATATCGGCTGTATTGGTTGAGCAGGATAGTCTAGATATTGGTGTTATGGCTAAATTTAAAATGTATTCAACAAAAATAGTTAAACGGATCAGTGTTGTGATGATCGCAAGCTCGATTTTAATTGCATGCGGAGGTGGTGGTTCTGACACCAGTACTGATACCAACACTGGTGTTATTGTTGCTCCAATTCCAGTAGTTTTGACCTCTGAAAGAGAAGGTCAATCCGTTGCTCGTATGTGGAATGACGTGCTTTTAGTGGCAATACGTAATGATTTTGCCCGGCCCACAATACATGCTAGAAACTTATTTCATATCTCCACCGCAATGTTTGACGCGTGGTCAGTTTACAAGGCGCAGACTCAAGGTTTTTTGTTTGGCAATGAGGTAGCTGGTTTTTCTTGTTCCTCAACTAATTTTGTACTACCAGATGACGTGTTGCCCCATCAAGAACAAGCCATCAGTTTTGCTGCCTACCGGATCATTCAACATCGATTTGCTTTTTCCCCTGGTTCAGTTGAAACCATGGCTGCTGCCGATAACTTAATGCAAGATTTAGGCTATAACCTTGACGATGAGTCATTGAATTATACGCAAGGCTCAGCGGTCGCATTGGGTAACTATATTGCTAATTGTTATATTGAATTCGGTTTGCAAGACGGTGCCAATGAGTCAAACTTCTATGCCAATACAAGCTACCAACCAGTTAATCCTCCATTAGTACTGGGTAGTACTGAAATGGGAAATCCATCTATTGTCGATTTGAACCGTTGGCAACCCCTATCGATTGACGGTTTTATCGACCAAGCAGGTAACCGTATTGATGACGCACCTAGCTTTTTAAGTCCAGAGTGGGGGCAAGTGGTGCCTTTCGCGTTGTCAGAGGATGATAAAACTGTGTTTTCAAGCGATGGCTTTGATTATCAAATTTATCATGACCCAGGCATGCCACCATTAATTGACAACTCTCAAAGCGAACAGTATAAGTGGGGGTTCTCGCTGGTGTCTATTTGGTCGTCTCATCTAGATCAAAGTGATGGTGTTATGTGGGATATCTCACCAAAAAACATTGGTAATATCGCTGAATACCCTGTTTCTTTTGCACAATTTAATGAATTTTATAATCAACTTGAAGGTGGCGATCCAAGTAGTGGATACGGTCTTAACCCTGTTACAAATCAACCTTATGAAGAACAAATAGTACCCAGAGGCGATTACACTCGTGTATTAGCTGAATTTTGGGCTGATGGCCCAGAGTCAGAAACACCTCCAGGACACTGGTTTGTTATTTTAAATTCCGTCAGCGATCATCCATTATTTGAAAAACGTTGGGCAGGTGAAGGTGATGTATTAGGGGAACTTGAATGGGATATTAAATCTTACTTTGCTATGGGGGGTACCATGCACGATTCGGCTGTGGCTGCATGGGGTATAAAAGGGCGTTATGATTACATACGTCCAGTATCTGCTATTCGCGCAATGGCTGACCTGGGACAAAGTAGTGACCCACTTTTACCATCTTACAACATCAATGGTTTACCTTTGGTGCAAAATTACATTGAGTTAGTTACAGCAACAGATCCCTTGGCCATCGATAATTCACAACATATTGGGAAAATTAAACTCTACGCTTGGAAAGGCCCAGATTATGTGAGTAATCCTAAGGTTGAGCAAGCTGGAGTAGGCTGGATTTTGGCAGAACAATGGTGGCCCTATCAAAGACCATCTTTTGTTACTCCACCTTTTGCAGGTTATGTATCAGGTCACTCAACTTATTCTAGAGCCGCCGCAGATTTAATGACGTCGATGACAGGCTCTGCCTTTTTCCCTGGTGGAATGAGTGAGTTTGAGGTTACTGCCAATGACTTTTTGGTGTTTGAACAAGGACCTAGTGTGAATATGACTCTGCAATGGGCCACTTATCAAGATGCTTCCGACCAATGCAGTTTGTCGCGTATTTGGGGAGGGATCCACCCACCTGCTGACGATTTACCCGGCCGAGTGATTGGTTCTAAAATCGCGATTGATGGCTTTGAACTTGTACAATCTTATTTTGCTCAATAAATGATTTCAAGATAAATGATCTAGTTGCTGTTTAAGTTGGGACATTTACTGATATCGAGTTAAAAATTATCTTGATGATTTTTATCATTCAATGAGTCAGTTCTATCATTATATTGTACACAGGCTGACGGGAGCAAAAATGATGTTGACGTATTCTGGATTAAAATTGGCCAGTCGTTTACATAATTTTGTGCTGTAGTGACAAAATAATACAAATAAAGCGAATGCAGATGTTGCTAAATATTTACAAAATCAAGCAACTTATTTATCACATATAACAAGGCTGAATAAAATAATATGTCCCATTATCAAACTATAGACAAAGATCGCGTCCCGCTGGGACAAAAAGCGGCTTATGGAACAGGTACTCTTGTACTTAATTTGTTGCCTGCTTCTTTGGGTATTTTTGCCTTTTTCTTGATTACCGCATTCGGTGTAGACCCACTTTTAGCAGGTTTATTAGCAGGATTGCCTAGAATTTTTGATGCTATTACCGATCCCATTATGGGCTTCATTACCGATAACACTAAATCTAAGTGGGGCAGAAGGAGACCTTATATAGTCGTAGGTGCTATTTTGAGCGGCATATTTTTTGCCTTCTTATGGCAACTCAACCCAGAGGCATCACAAGACTATACGTTTTGGTATTTTCTACTTTTTTCTATGGCGTTCACTATAGGTAATACTATGTATGCGACTCCTTTTGTTGGAATGGGTTACGAAATGACGTCTGACTATAACGAGCGCACGCGTTTAATGGCTTTCTCACAGGTTATGGGCCAAATTGCCTGGATGATAGTGCCTTGGTTTTGGGTATTGATTGCCGATCCAGAGTTGTTTGAAAGCCAAGCTGAAGGTGTAAGAACATTATCTTTGTATGTTGCTGGCACATGCATCG
>CAZMDX010000422.1:0-17962 GCA_964564805.1 uncultured Pseudoalteromonas sp.
GTATCACGTCAATCAGTATTATCATCAAGTCGACTGTGAAAGTTCTTAAAGCATGAGGTTATCCGCGTAACCAAATATGATTGTTATATCAGGGACTTGAAATTTTGTCTTATATAAGCCATCTTGCTTGCCCTATTATAATCCCACTTCCTAGTAGTTCGAGACACTTAAATGCTTACAACAGAACAATTAAAATCTTATCAACAAAATGGATATTTGGTACTTGAGGAATGCTTTTCTGCCGAGCAGATGAGTACGTTAAAAGATTCTGCAAATGAAATAGTTGCCAATTTTGACCCCAATTCTACCCGATCAGTATTTTCTACTGAAGATCATAGTAAAACCCGTGATGACTATTTTTTATCCTCTGGCGATAAAGTTCGGTGTTTTTTTGAAGAAGATGCGTTTGATGACAAGGGTGAACTTAAACAAGATAAGTCACTTAGTATTAATAAAATTGGTCATGCTTTACACCAGTTGGTACCCGAATTTAAAACGTTTAGTCAGAGTGAAAAAATAAAAAATATTGCTTTGGATTTGGGGTTGCAACGGCCACAGATCCATCAATCTATGTATATTTTCAAGCAACCTAAAATTGGTGGTGTTATTCGTTGGCATCAGGATGCGAGTTACTTTTTTTCAACACCTCTTTCAGTGGTGACTTTTTGGTTGGCAGTCGAAGATGCCACGATGCAAAATGGTTGTCTGCAGGTGCAATCTGGTGGGACAACTGTTGCGCAGGATAATCCGCTAAGAGAACAGTTTTTGCGTTATCCAGATGACAGTACAGAGCTAAAAACCTTACATCATATGCCATGGCCTGATGATGATAGTGCCAAACCTTTAGTCGTTAAAAAAGGTACGTTAGTCGTGTTTAATGGACTTTTACCTCATTTCAGTGCACCAAACTTATCTGATAAGTCGCGCCATGCATTTACCTTACATATTACCTGTGCCAATACAAAATATGCCAAAGAAAACTGGCTTCAAGCTCAGCCAAGCTTACTTTAGGCTTTTCTTATTTTTGTTAAGGTGGTTATAAAACTGAATATTTCTATAAACTGATGAATATATTTTTTATCGTCACTAAGTTTGGGATGGAGTGTTTTTGATTCAAGACTTTAAAAAGAATCTAAACGATAGAAAGTATAATGTCCTGATGCCCGGCACTCAGTGACTAATATTCGACATGCGATGTCCGACATTCTTTGTGGTTAGATCTATATTGTGTTGCGTCATTGGTCTGTGAATAGAGCTTAAAAATCATGTTCTAGAAGTGAAATATAAGATTTTATATTGAGTCTTAAAGCATATGAAATAACCATAGATCCAGTATTTTATTTTAATTGTAATAGCTAATTAAGGTAGTATTTAAATCATAGTAATTTGCTTAGATGCGTTTTAATTCAGGTAATCAAATAAATAGGAGACAAGGTGTTTCAACTTGAAAAATTTAGTCTAAATGGCAACGTTTCGCAGCAAGAGTGGCAAACGCGAGTAGATTTGGCTGCATGTTACAGGCTGGTGGCAGAACATGGCTGGGGTGACCTCATTTATACTCATTTGTCGGCAAGAGTGCCTGACACAAAGCATTACTTGGTCAATGCTTTTGGCTTAACTTTTGAGGAAGTTACCGCTTCTAATTTAGTCAAAGTCGACTTGCAAGGCAATGTGCTAGATGGCTCTCCTTATGAAATTAACCCTGCTGGTTTTACTATCCACAGTGCCATTCACGAAGTGCGTCATGATGCAAATTGTGTCATTCACTTACACACTAAAGAGACAATTGGTGTGGCGACGGTACAAGGTGGATTAAAACCTTGGAGTCAATATGCGATGTTTTCGTTATCGTCTTTAAGTTATCACGGCTACGAAGGGCTAGCTGTGGATGAAAATGAAAAAATTCGATTACAACATGATCTTGGACAGACTAATCATATGTTATTGCATAATCATGGAGGGTTAACGTTAGGTGCGACTGTAGGTGATGCCTTTATGCGTTTTTACGACCTACAAAGGGCCTGCGAAATTCAAATGCAGTTAATGCAAAGTGGTCAACCGGTTATTGAAATTCCACAACCTATTGTTGACGGTATCTATGCGCAGGCAAAAATAGTGCATAGCGGCGAAACCGGTGGTCAAAAAGCGTGGCCCGCCATGCTTAGACGAGCTTACAAACTTGACCCCTCATTTTGCGAGTAATGCATAACTTTCGTTAATACACGAGCAGCTATCTAAAAATTTAAAAATAGGAAAAATACATGAAAATTAACCGTGTTGAAATTTTTGACATTGAGTGCCCTAAGCGTGCCGGATGGAATCCAGTTTTTGTGCGTATTCATACCGATGAGGGGATTTCAGGTGTAGGCGAAGCGGGATTAGCTTATGACTTAGGACATAGCGCTGCCGCACATATGATTAAAGAGATCGCCGAAGCCATGTTAATTGGTTGGAACCCGTTTCAAACAGAAGCGTTATGGAGTCGCATGTTGCGCGAAAGCTTTTGGGGCTTAGGTGGAGGGCCAATCATTTATGCTGCTATGAGCGCCATAGATACCGCACTCTGGGATATTCGAGGTAAAGCTTTAGGGGTGCCTGTGTATCAACTACTTGGTGGTAAAACCAACGAAAAACTTAGAACTTACGCCAGCCAACTCCAGTTTGATTGGGACAAAGAGGTTACCAGGCTTAATGACCCTGTCGATTACGGTAAAGCAGCAGAAAAAGCCGTAGCAGAGGGGTACGATGCAGTAAAAGTCGACCCTATTGTTTATGATAAATATGGTGTGGGTCACTTCGACCGAACTAAATTATTTACGCAACCAGAACTGCGTTTATTTAAAGCTAGACTTCAAGCTATTCGCGATGCAGTGGGTGACGATGTAGATATTATTTTTGAATGTCACAGCTTACCGGGTGTATCTACGGCCATTCAGTTAGGCGAAATGGCAGAAGACATCGGTTGTTTATTTTATGAAGAGCCTGTTAATTACCTGAACTCTAAGCTTCATGATAAGGTCGCTAAACGTGTCAATGTACCGATTGCAGGTGGAGAGCGTTTATATAATCGCTGGGGAGTGCGTCCATATTTAGAAGACCAGTCTCTTGACGTATTACAACCCGATATTGGATTGTGTGGTGGATTTACTGAAGCTAAAAAAGTCTGTGATTATGCCGATGTCTACGATGTGCGTATTCAAGCTCATGTGTGTGGTGGCCCTGTAGCCACAGCCGCTAGCTTACATCTAGAAACAGCTATCCCTAACTTCCTAATCCATGAGCATCACACCTATGCGATTAAAGATTGGAACAGGGAATTATGCATTCAAGATCCACAACCGGTTAATGGTTTTTTTGAAGTAACAGAAGTACCTGGAATTGGTATTGAATTAAACGACAAAATTGTTTACCGCTCACCTAATATGGAAGTGAAGTAAGGTTATCTATGAAATTACATAATAAAGTGGCTATTGTGACGGGAGGCTCCAGAGGAATTGGTGCCGCTATTGCAAGTGAGTTTGCCTCACAAGGTGCAAAGGTTATCGTTAATTATCTGAATAGCCAAGAAAAAGCTGATGCTGTTGTTGCTGATATTGTTGAACGAGGAGGACTGGCAGTAGCCGTTCAGGCAGATGTCAGCCAACTAAGTGGGATTGATCATTTGGTTAAGCGGGCATGTGAAGCATTCGGCGGTGTTGATATTTTAGTTAATAACGCCGGATGGGCAACACTTGAGCGCTTGCAAGATATTACCCTTGATGACACCAAAAAGCAGTTCGAACTGAACGTGTTTGGTCCAATATTTTTGACCCAAAAAATATCTACCATCATGGCATCGGGTAGTGTCATTATTAATATCAGTTCCATCGCTGCCAAAGGTGGTGCAGGGGGTAGCATTTATTGTGCAACCAAAGCTGCAATTAACACGTTAACTAAATGTTATGCCGCAGAGCTAGGTGAAAAAGGGATCCGCGTCAATGCTATTGCTCCCGGTGCCGTCGAAACTGATTTGTATATTGAAGCAGGTTTAGCCAAACGGGAAGCTGAAATAATTGGTCAAACACCGTTAAAAAGGTTGGGCCAACCTGATGACATTGCTAGTTTGGCGTTATTTTTGGCTTCTGAGGATTCGTCTTGGATCACCGGAGAGGTCATTCAGATTAGTGGAGGTAGATTTATGTCTTAACGGCATAAATAACTTAAAGCGACTATAAGTTTAATTATAACAAATAAGCTGGGATTGAAAAAAATTCAACCCCAGCTTCATTAATAATTAATGCAAACTAGTGTTTAAGCCGCATTTGACTGAGCCATCTCTTTTTCATTTACCAGCTCTAGATTACTGTTTAATAATTCCATGTCAAAGGTAAATTCATCAACTCGGATAGCCAACTTACGTTTGTCGTTATACTCAATGACTAGCGCGACGTCTTGTGTAGTTATCACACCTGCTTCTTGTAACTTACCAACGGCATGTTCGAAAGAAATAAACGGTACCACTGGTGTTTTACGCAAGGCTTTTTGAATTTTCTTAAGTTGTGGCAACACGGCATGTTTGGCTTTAAATGCCTGCTCGTTTATGTCGTTACCATCACCAGGGATGACTTTGACCAAATGAGTCAGCTGTGCTTTTATGCTGGTATCTTGCATCGCTGCTTCAGATAAATTACGTTTTAAGTCATCTGAAATGCCTGTAACAGCAGTGGTGTATGTATTCGTTAATACACGCATCAAACCGCGTACAGCTGTATTGGGGAAATTCACAATAAACTCATTTAGTGCGGTTTCACCTTTATTCAAACACCACTGAATGGCATATTCAAAGTACGGTAATGCTTCTTTACGACTCTCTACACGTTGCTCGTAAAAACGCACCACAGCCATCGCTGCATACATGTAGCTCATTACGTCCCCGAGACGTGCAGACAACATTTCAGCCTTCTTTAAATCACCTGCCAGAACAAGTAATGACAAATCAGCCATGGGCGCTAATTTTGCAGAAAGCGCATTCATACGTTTTTCATATTGTCGTACTTCTGAAAATGCTGACTGAGCTCCACGTGTGAAGGGCAGGTAGCTCTTTGACAAACTACGAAAAGCATTTTTAACACTAAAAGCAACGGTTTTGCCTAATACTTTGTTGAATTTCTTATCGGCGCCTTGCTCATTGCTGTGAATTAGCTCGACCATTTCTTTAAGATGTGGATGACAACGCATAGTACCTTGGCCAAATATCATTAGACTTCGTGTCAGAATATTTGCGCCTTCAACAGTTATCGCAATGGGTAGGGCAACATAAGAACTTGCTAATGTATTTTGCGGTCCACGTTGAATGGCTTTACCTGCTTGAATATCCATTGCCGTGTTGACTACATCACGGCCTAATTCTGTCATATGGTATTTAGCTATAGCGGTAACGACACCTGGGATAAGACCTTGATTGAGTCCTTCAGTGGTTAATACTCGCATGGCTTCAAGTACAAATGTTTTACCGGCAATATCAGCCACCTCTTCTTGAATGCCTTCAAAGCGGCCAATAGGTACACCAAATTGTTCACGAACAAATGAATATTCAGCGGTAGACTTTAGCGCAGTTTGCGCAGAGGCTACGCCCATAGCTGGAAGTGAAATACCTCGGCCAGCACCTAAACAGGCAACCAGCATCTGCCAACCACGGCCAATGTTACTCTGTCCACCGATAACAAAATCCATTGGAATAAATACGTCTTGACCACGGGTGGTACCATTATAGAATTTGACACCCATTGGGTCGTGGCGGTTACCCATTTCAACACCAGGATGTGATTTAGGAATAAGAGCACAAGTGATACCTAACTCGACTTTATTACCTAGTAGGCCATCAACATCGAAGACTTTAAAGGCTAGACCTAAGACTGTCGCGATGGGTGCAAGTGTAATATAGCGTTTGTCCCATGATACTCTAAGACCAATGACCTCTTTACCTTCCCACATGCCTTTAGTCACTATACCTGCGTCCGGAATAGCACCGGCATCAGAGCCCGCTTCTGGACTAGTTAAAGCAAAACATGGGATGTCTGTGCCTACAGCTAAACGTGGTAAGTAATGGTTTTGTTGCTCAGGCGTGCCGTAATGCATTAGCAATTCACCCGGGCCTAATGAATTGGGTACCATGACAGTTACTGCTAATGCACCGCTCTTGGCGGCTAATGTAGCGACTATGGTTGAGTTGGCATAGGGAGAAAACTCTAATCCACCAAAACGCTTAGGTATAATTAGGGCAAAAAACTTATTGACCGAAATAAAATCTAAAATTTCTTTTGGAATATGATTTTCGCTCTGTAGAGCAAAATCATCGATCATCGACAGTACCTTTTCTACAGGACCGTCTAAAAAGGCTTGCTCTTCTGCAGATAATTTAGCGGTGGGGATGTTTCTTAATGCATGCATGTCAGGTTTGCCCTGATAAATAGACGCTTCTAACCACACATCACCCGCTTCTAATGCTTCTTGTTCGGTGATAGAAATAGGGGGTAATACTTTCTTAAGACTTGTTCTAATACTCATAATGCTTGCTCATCCGCTCATCTGACCAGTTGCTGTTTATAGTACTAGTTTTTACAAAAAGATCAAAACTCTTTGTGTTGTTGATTAATTGTTAATCACGTGGGAGTATGAGTAATGTTAATAAAAGTCATAAATATCAATGGAATAACAAATCAATTAGTTGAAGTTTAAAGTATACTTTATACACGAAATGTTAAGGGTTTGGTTGTGACCAAGGCATCAAATTATGTTTGAAAAGTAGCTAGTCAGTGCCACTCAACAACATTTAAGCACTGATTTATGTACAACATGTTATTCTAAAGTTGCTAGTTTTGTAGGCAATAACCAACAATATTGCAGGTGAGTGTGTTGAACTTATTTGGTTGTATAAGTATATGTTTAATAAATTATAAAAATAAGCGAATAAAAAGTGAATGACACTTGGTTAGACATCTCAGTTAATAGACCTAAGATGGTTCTTATTATTGGATTCATATTCATAGTTTCGACTGCATTTGGTGCTAAAAATCTTTATTTCCGTGGTGATTATCAGGTGTTCTTTGAGGAGTCGAATCCGCAAAGAATAGCATTTGAAGAAATGCAAGACACTTTCAGTAAGAATGAGGGCGCTAGTATTGTTGTTGCGCCCAAATCAGGTAACGTTTTTACTTTGCAAACACTGTCTTTGATACACGAAATGACTCAAGATGCTGAACAAACGCCTTTATCTAATCGTATTGATTCGCTGACTAACTTTCAGCATACCTGGGCTGAAGACAACGACATGATTGTCGAAGATCTAGTCTATGATTTGGCTGATGTTGATCAAAAAAAGTTGGATTACATTCGTACCACAGCGTTGAACGAGCCCAACTTAGTTAACCGCATCATATCGCCCAAGGGTGATGTCACCCTTATCAATATTTCTGTAAATTTGCCCGATGGGGATCAAACAGCTGAAGTCGATAAGATTACTGAATCTATAAAAGCGTTAACTGAAAGATACAAAGTAAAATACCCTGAACATGACTTTTATCAAACTGGCATAGTTTTAATGAGCTATTCTTTTTCCGCTTTCGCCAAGCAAGATTTTATTACTATTGTGCCATTGATGTTTCTGACTGTTGTTTTGATAATGTGGTTATTGTTAAAAACGGCCGTAGGTACATTTTCGACTGTCATAATTATTGTCTCGAGTATTGCTGCAACGATGGGTGTTGCGGGATGGTTTGGCATGTTTATGAGTACTGCAACAGTAAACGTTCCCACTATGGTAATGACACTTGCGGTTGCTGATTGTATTCATGTGATATCTACTATGCTGTTTGGGATGCGCCAAGGTAAAGATAAAAAAGAAGCGTTGAAATACAGTATTTTACTAAATAAGGCACCTATTTTTATTACTAGTGCTACTACAGGTGTGGGTTTTTTAACTCTTAATTTTGGAGCAGTACCCATTTTAGCTGATTTGGGCAACTTAACCGCTGTTGGTGTCATTTTTGCCTGTCTATTTTCGCTGACTATATTGCCTGCACTTATAATGGTTTTACCGATTAAACAATCATCTAAACAAGTATTTAGCACCGAGTTAGGTTTCACAGAAAGGTTCGGCGAATGGGTTATTACTCACCACAAGCAGATTTTACCTTACAGTCTAGTGGTAGCTGTTATTGCAGTTGGGCTTTCATTCAAAAACCAGTTAAATGATGTTCCAACTGCGTATTTCGCTAAGAGTACTGAGTTTAGGCAGTCTACAGATTTTCAAGAACAACACTTAAGTGGTGTCACAAATTTAGACTTTGCTATTTTTACTGATGAAGATTCAGGTATTAACAAACCACAAAACCTCCAACAGATTGAAAACTTCAGTCAGTGGCTCAGAACACTACCTGAAATCGACCATGTTTCTAGTATCACCGATACACTTAAACGTTTGAGTAAGAATATGCATGGTGATGATCCTGACTATTATTTGCTACCAGATGATAGAGAGCTTGCTGCTCAGTATTTACTTCTCTACGAAATGTCATTACCTTACGGATTGGACTTAACCAATCAATTGGATATGAATAAGTCTGCTACTCGAATCATGACTATGGTTAAAAACGTCGGTAGCAAAGAACTCACAAAGCTTGAAATTAAAGCTCAAGATTGGTTTCGCATAAATGCGCCAAATCTAAAACTCACTGCAGCAAGCCCAGGTTTAATGTTTGCGCATGTAGGTGAGGTAAATATGACGAGTATGTTAAAAGGTACTTTGATTGCACTTTTACTAATATCCGGTCTTCTGATATTTGCACTTAAATCTTTTAAAATGGGATTAATAAGCTTGCTACCTAATTTATTACCTGCAGGTATTGGTTTTGGTATTTGGGGAATTTATTCTGGGGAAGTTAATCTAGGCCTTTCTATCGTTCTCAGTATGACTTTAGGAATCATAGTAGATGATACTGTGCATTTTCTTAGCAAATATCGGCTTGCTCGAATCAACGGCAATGACGCTGAACAAAGCGTGCGTTATGCATTCGCCAGTGTAGGCAGAGCACTATGGATCACCACCTTGGTATTGGCAACTGGATTTTCGATATTGATGTTGTCACCATTCGCTTTAAATTCAGATATGGGCATGTTGACCAGTATTATTATAGTGGTAGCCTTAGCTGTTGACTTCTTATTTTTACCCCCATTTTTGATGGCCTTTGATAAAAAAAATACTAAACAGGAGCTTACCCATGAATAAATATCTTCTTTCATTATTAACAAAAGGGGCCCTAGTCTTTTCACTGTCAATATGTTCTATGAATATTTTGGCACAATCAGCAGAGGATAAAGGTCTGGCAATAGCCAAAGAACGAAAGCTTAGAGACTTTGGTTGGGGTAATAGTACTGCCGATATGAGTATGGTTTTACGTAACGTGCGTGGTGATGAAGTAGAGCGTAAAATGCGTGTGAAATCATTAGAAGTCGACAGTGACGGTGATAAAGGGCTAACTATTTTTGACCAGCCTCTCGACGTAAAAGGTACCGCATTTTTAAATTTTTCCCACGCGACAGTACCAGACGATCAATGGATGTATCTTCCAAAATTGAGCTCGGTAAAACGCATACGATCACGGAATAAGTCAGGTCCGTTTATGGGCAGTGAATTTGCATTTGAAGATATGAGCTCCTTTGAAATTGAAAAATATATGTTTACTTATTTGCGAGATGAAGAGTTCGATGGACAAGCTAGTTTTGTCATAAAACAGGTACCTACGGATGAAGACTCAGGTTATTCAAAGCAGCTGGTTTGGGTGGATAAGAAACATTATAGGGCATTAAAAGTTGAGTTTTACGATCGCAAAGATAGCTTACTTAAAGAGATGATAAACAATGACTTTACCCTTTATCTAAACAAATATTGGCGCCCACTGCGTGTTGAAATGTTTAATGAACAAAATGGTAAAAGTACTGAGTTGTTAACTCACAGCTTGAAGTTTAAAGTAGGTCTCGAAGAGAGTGACTTCGACGAAGCACGTTTAAAAAACGTTAGGTAAGAGCCAATGTTATTAGCAAATAAAAAGGTAAATAAATTGAAAATATTATTTCCGCTTCTACTATTAGGCGTACATTTTCATTCTTCAGCAGAATATCAATACAGTGGTAATGCTGGCATAGAACAGCGTTTTTTTTATCAAGATGCCCTATATACACAACAAGAACGAGGTAATCTTTCGGTATATTTTGCCCCTCAATTTTACACTTCGTTTAACGACGCAAATGACAGCATTTCTTTTAAAGGTTATTACCGATTTGATCAACAAGACTCAGAGCGAACTCATACTGATATTCGAGAATTTAAATGGACTCATTCAGGGGACGTATGGGAAGTACAAGCCGGAATAGGAAAAGTGTTTTGGGGGCAAACTGAGTCTTTACACTTAGTGGATATAATTAATCAAACAGATGGTGTTGAGGCCATAGATGGTGAAGACAAGTTAGGTCAGCCCATGCTGTCGTTTTCTCTTTTTAAAGACTGGGGTAATACAACCATTTTTGTGTTGCCATATTTTCGAGAACGCACTTTTTCTGGGGGGGATGGCCGTTTAAGACCGCCTCTGTTTGTGGATACTGATAATCCAATCTACGAATCTAAAGATGAAGAAAAAAATGTTGACTGGGCGGTCAGGTGGAAACATTCAATAGGCGACTGGGAAATAGGATTATCTTATTTTGACGGTACATCAAGAGAGCCAGAATTTGTAGTTGTCACTGACGAATTGTTAGAATCAAGTTTGCGTCCGTTTTATCCACAGATCCAACAAGCCGGAATTGATGTTTTAGCTTTGCTAGGTGACTGGACAATCAAGTTCGAAGGTATTCAACGAACCGTTATGGAGCAGAGTTTTAGCGCTTTTGTGGGTGGCTTTGAATATTCTTTTGTTGGGTTGTTCGATAGTGTTTATGATATTAATTGGCTGATGGAATACCAGTATGATAACCGAGAGAATTTGACTAACGTGATTGGCCAAAATGATCTGATGGTCGGTACTAGATTAGTATTTAATGATATCGATGGTACTCAAATATTGGCTGGAGTAGCTCAGGACTTGGATTATTCAAATGTGAGGTCTGGTTTTATTGAAGCTTCAAGTCGTATCAACGATCACTGGAAATGGCGGGTAGATGCAAGAATGTTCTCAAGTGATGAAATTGCTGAGCCTAGTTATTTTCTTCGCAGAGATGATTATGTTCAGCTAAGTCTAGAATATTATTTTTGAACAGTTTGTTGAGAGAAAGTAGAATGATAATTATCATACATTTGCGTTAGATTTTGTCTGTGGTAGTCAAAACTTACAAAATATAAATAAAAGATACAGGATTAATCGTTCGCAAGTCTGAATTTTACTAAAACTGATACGGAGCCATGTTTTAAATAGTTAACAATTTTTACCAAACAGTATAAAACTTACACTGTTTGGTATTACTTATGGATGAGAACACCACAACTAGCAGATACTGCCTACTGCCTTGCCAGATATTTAGCATGAAATCTAAGATGTTCTTCAATAAAGCTGGCGATGAAAAAGTAACTATGATCATAGCCCGCATGATATCTAAATTTAGCGTCGTAGCTTATTGCTAGTGCCACTTCTTCTAAGGGTTTAGTGAGCTTTTGGGTATGATAAAAATTATCATCTAAACCTTGGTCTATTAACATAGGAATATGCAGAAACTCTCCCTGTTGACGCATTAACATACAGCTATCGTAGGCTTCCCAGTCTTTATGGTTGTCACCTAAATAATGATTAAAAGCTTTTTGGCCCCATTGGCAATCCGATGGATTAACAATTGGAGAAAATGCGGATACGGAGCAATATTTTTTCATGTTTGACAACGCAATGACTAACGCGCCGTGTCCACCCATTGAATGTCCGGCTATGGCTGATTTAGCTTTTACCTTAAACTCTTTATTGATCAAAGTGGGTAGCTCTTCAACAACGTAATCATACATTTGATAATGTTCATGCCATGGTTCTTGTGTGGCATTCAGATAAAACCCTGCACCTAAGCCTAAATCATACGCGGCGTCTGCAGCGTCGGGTATATGATCCCCTCTAGGACTGGTATCAGGCATGACCAGCATGATACCGAGTTCCGCCGCTACCCTTTGTGCTCCTGCTTTTGAGGAAAAATTCTCGTCAGTACAAGTCAACCCACTCAACCAATACAGCACTGGAACTTTTTTGTCCGGATCGGTAATGGGTGGAATAAATACACTAAATTGCATCTCGCATTTTAGTAACGTTGATTTGTGACTGTAACGCTTTTGCCATCCACCAAAACATTTATTCGCGCTTAGCTCAGCTAACCCGACTGCACGTTCAATTGAATCGTTACCTTCACCAGCCATCAAAAATGCACCACTGTGCGAATAGACTTGCCCTCATGCATCAAATCAAAGGCAGAGTTAATATCCTCTAATGGCATGGTATGCGTGATAAATGTATCCAATTCGAACTCGCCGTCCATGTACCGTTGCACGTAGTCAGGTAATTGGCTGCGGCCTTTTACACCCCCAAAAGCAGTACCACGCCAGACTCTTCCTGTAACTAATTGAAATGGTCGAGTGGATATTTCTTGTCCTGCACCTGCCACACCAATAATGATAGATTCACCCCAGCCTTTATGACAACACTCCAAAGCCGAGCGCATTACGTCTACGTTGCCGATACATTCAAAGGAATAATCTACGCCACCTTCGGTCATATCAACTATGACTTCTTGAATGGATTTGTCGAAGTCTTTAGGATTAATTACATCCGTCGCACCAAGTTGCTTGGCGATTTCAAACTTATCTTCATTGATATCGATAGCAATAATTCGTCCAGCTTTGGCCATTTTAGCGCCTATCAAGACTGAAAGGCCAATCCCACCTAAGCCAAACACTGCGACAGTGTCACCTGCTTTCACTTTAGCTGCATTGGTTACTGCGCCCATACCGGTCGTGACACCGCAACCTAACAAACATACCTTCTCTAGTGGTGCGTTTTTGGGTATTTTAGCTAACGCGATCTCGGGGATCACTGTATGTTCAGCAAAAGTAGAGGTACCCATATAATGGTAAATGGGTTGACCATTAATAGAAAAACGACTGGTACCGTCGGGCATCAATCCTTTACCCTGAGTACTGCGTATCGCTTGACATAAATTTGTTTTACCTGACAGACAATATTTACATTTTCCACACTCAGGTGTGTACAAGGGAATAACGTGGTCACCTACTTCAACCAATGTAACACCTTCGCCAATTGCCTCAACAATGCCTGCACCTTCATGGCCTAAAATAGCGGGAAATAAGCCTTCTGGATCATCACCAGACAATGTGTAAGCATCAGTATGACAAACACCAGTTGCAACTATTTTGACTAATACTTCGCCTTTTTTTGGTGGTGCTAAATCAACTTCTTCAATTTTTAATGGTTCACCTGCCGCCCAAGCAACAGCTGCGCGAGTTTTAATACTTTTCATTATTAGTCCTTATTTAATTCAGTCTACTGCACGGGATTAGTGCTGGACGCCTTAAAAACAATATCCAAGCAAACGAATACTGTCGGCTTTCCAGATCACATCACTGATTTCATAACCTGTAGCGCAAAGTTGCTCTTTTTCTAGTCTTTGTTGTAAGGACTTTGCTGCTTGGTCTTCCAAATCAAGTTTTGTTTGTTTGTTTGCTTGCACTGCTAACCTGTCGGGCCTGTTTAGTGTGAAAGTGTCTTCAGTTCTATCGCGTTTTATTTGTGTGCGACCATCTCGTAGTAATGACTCCTGAGACGTATTTTGCCAAGAAATACCATAAACAAACTCAGTTTTTCCTTTTTCAGTTAACCGTGAATCGAATTTTTCATCGGTCATTATGTTGGGTGTGTTACTTGCACATGCGCTGACTAGTAAGCTAATGGCTAAGACCTTTAAAAAATAATTGCCCAAAAAATACTCCATAATTGTTTTAGCTCACTTCCATACTAAACAGGGTCAAAGAAGATCGCAATTTGTCATCAGCGATTAAGCAAATCTATTAAATTAATATACTGGTCAGTAGTGATTGAAAACTACAGATATTTATACAGCCGTATCAAGATATAAGCTCGCTCACGCTTGCAGCATAACATTAATGTAGTATTGTATTATCAACAGTATGTAAAGTAGGATTTTAAGCGTGTCAAAAAAGCAGATTAGTGTACTCATTTTAAGCGTGATGGTTAGCTTACAAACTTTAGCAGCAGATAAACTTTATACGGTATTTTCAGTTGGTTATTCAGATTTGGAATTCACGCAAGAGTCAAATAAAGGACTTGGCTACAAGATGGCCATCGGTTATCAATTTGATCCACAATGGTATGTCGAAGCGGGTTACCAACAATTAATTCATGACAAATTATATACCACAGTATTACCGACTGCTGCAGATGTGAGTAACGGGGCAAACGTACAACAAGGTGATGCACTATTTTTAGCTTTTCTTGGCAAAGCATCTAGCCGAGTTGGTGAGTTATTTTATCGAATAGGTGTGCTTAAAACGGATATCCGAGGTCAACAACTTTTGATTGGTGTGAGGCAATGCGAGTTTGGCCAAGCCAACGTTTTAGCTATTGCTGATTTTGGTGCTGCGACAATGTGTGATTATGACGAAAGTGGTGTCGCAGGAGTTATAGGTTTAGGTTTTGACTACTTTGTTGGTGCCCGCTCCATGGTCAGAGCTGAGATAGAATACATTAAGGGAGAAGATAATTTGACAGCAACATTCGCCACTGTGGGTTTTCGTTATAACTTCTAGATAGGTTGTTGTGAGCATCATGAGCAGAGTCGAACGAAGTGGATCACAGAGAAAAGTAGCGTATTTAAACGAAAAAAGTGCTTTTAAAAACACAGTATGCTGAAGCAAAAACAAAATATAGATAAAGGTAGCGGTATCAAACTATATCGCTACCTTTACTAATTTAGATAAATAATGATCAGCCAAGAAAAGATACAAAACTCTCACCTTTAAGACAGCGAGTGTTGCACGATGTGTTCCAAAAAAAAGGTAAATAATAAAATGTGGTTCCCCTATGTCGGTGTTCACGTGAGAGGTATATTTTTCACCTTCTTTTTTATGAGTCATAATGATTAATTCTTACGGTAATTATTAGGATCATTGATTCCAATACTCAGCTACAAAACTTAACTTGTTCTCTTTACATATCACATCATACTTCGATTTCATTTAAACCAAACTAAGTTAAGCATAATTCATGACAGGTATATTTGTGCCTATTGCCATTCATTAATATCTGATTTTAAGGATATTCTGTTTATTACTTTCGAACTAATAATGGGTCGTAAGAAGTTTTTCTCATGCACTCCCTGTTGCTAGTTTTGTCAGGTTAATATCTACCACATTCAAGGCCATTGAATAGATCACGGATAGCGTTTAGTCTTCTTAAGCAACAAAAGGCGCAGTGAAGCTTAAAATAATAATAACTCAAAATAAAAGTGTCTGATAAACAGACCATAAAAGTTAAGGATATTGTATGAGCCAACAAAAGATGGCCGAAACCAGTAACTACCGTACGTTTGTATTATGGCTACTCACGTTAGCCTATATATTTAGTTTTATTGACCGCCAAATTATGGGCGCTTTATCCCCAAGCATCAAGGCCGACCTTGGTTTTGAAGACTGGCAATTAGGCCTTCTTAAAGGCTTTGGCTTCGCTTTACTTTACACTACCGTTGGCATACCAATCGCATGGTTGGCTGACCGTTATAGTCGTACCAAGATTATTAGTATTTCTGTTTTTTTCTGGAGCTTATTTACGGCGTTGACAGGTATGGCTAATAGTTTCACAAGCATGCTGATTGCTAGAACGGGTGTCGGTATCGGTGAAGCAGGGGGCTCGCCCCCCTCACACTCAATAATTTCAGATTTATATCCAAAAGAAAAGCGTGCAAGTGCGTTGGGTGTTTACTCGCTAGGCATCCCAATTGGTATCGCTTTTTCTTATATTTTAGCCGGTATCTTAGTTGAAACTCTTGGTTGGCGCGGCACTCTCGTTGCACTGGGAGTCGCTGGGGTCATTCTAGCGTTAATTATTTCGCTGGTGGTACGTGAACCTAAACGTGGTCAGATGGAAGGTGATAATTTTATTTTAGAGCCCGTTAGTATTAGTGAATCTATAAAAACCTTAGCTAAAATCCCGAGCTGGTGGGCCATGTGTATGGGGATTGCGTGGGTCAGTTTCGGAGGTTATGCTGTGGCTAATTGGGGAGTCGATTATATTGTTCGCTTTCTTCCAGAATATGCGCCTGGAGTTGGTAATGGCAAGTTTCGTTGGCTAATGTTGATGCTGGGTCTAGTTCACTTAGTTGGTTATGGTGCGGGCACTTATTATGGCGCTGTAATAACCGAAAAATTGGCTAAAAAGAATATTAGTGCATACGGCTGGTTGCCAGGTGCTGTGCTAATAGTAGGTGTTCCTGCCTTGATCGGAGCATTTTGGGTGCAAAACATATATCTTCACTTAGCGCTGATTACTATATATCTTGTTTCTGCAGGTGTATATTTAGGTCCAAGTTTTGCTGCAGCTCAAACACTGGCCCCGATCAATATGCGGGCAATGTCGACAGCATTATTCTTTTTAATATTAAACCTTATTGCCCTTGGCGGAGGCCCAACTTATATTGGTTTAGCAAGCTCTGCATTAACACAGCAGTACGGTGAAGTGCATGCTTTACGCTTATCGCTGACTTCATTGATTGTCCCTTATATCATCTCTATCATTGCATTCTTTTGGGCTGCTAAAACGTTACCCAAAGATTGGGCTGAAGCTGAAGCTCGCAACGAGAAGATGGTGAGTAATAACAAACCCACATCGACTTGAACTAATTAACTTATTAGTACCGAGATATTGCGACAGTAAGCAGCATAAACACGGGGGGTGTCCTTATGCGGGACAGTGTCCACCGTGTTTTTCGCCATATTAGACAGTCCAGTATATTTCAGATTCAATCTAGAAGCGCATTCTGTTAACGGGCCAACAGGTGCATAGATGGACTGTTGGCTTAATCTATTTTTATATGCCGTTGCTAAAACGATGTGCGGATGATGCATATTCTTCGAAGGATTGCCCCTCATTATGATGACTAACGTAAATATATTGGTGGCTAATGAACCCATCAAGACTGTTAAAAAAGTTTCATGTTTTGCTCCAAATGATTTTATTAAAAACCTAATAGAGTCCACCTACTTAAATATATTTTGAAACAGTATGTTTTTGCCTAGTTGCTGTGGGGCTATAATAAATACTGGTAAAGTGCACGTTAATTCAGGCTATTCTTATAAGTCAAATTTTACTCAATCTAGGTCTGTTGTATAGGTAAGTAATAGTGTTTATGATTAAAGTATTAACATATATTAAATTGGAAACATTTATGCATGAGATTGACACTGATTATTTGATTGTTGGCGCGGGTGCACTTAGCTTATCTTTTGCGGATTCGTTGCTTGAATATGGCGACGGGCATATTACTTTCGTCGATCAACATCCCAAGCCTGGTGGGCATTGGAATGTTGCTTATCCGTTTGTGACGTTGCATCAGCCTAGTGCGACCTATGGCCTCAATTCGATGAGTCTTAGCGATGATCTTATGGATACTGATGGTCCAAATAAAGGTTTTTATAAGCTAGCCACAGGAACACAAGTATTGGGTTACTTTGAGCAAGCGATGCAACAACGTTTTATCCCGAGTGGACGCGTTAGTTATTACCCTATGTCAAAGTATCAAGAGGGTGCTGGCGGCGAACACAATATTGTGTCAAGTATTTCTGGTAAGAAAACTCGCGTAAACGTTCGCCGTAAACTGGTCGATGGTAGTGTCTGGACTGCCTCTGTTCCTGCCACTCACAAACGCAAGTTTG
>CAZMDX010000423.1:0-2567 GCA_964564805.1 uncultured Pseudoalteromonas sp.
AGGAGGTCGGCATCCAATATGTTGGCCAGCTTAGCGCCTACCGGCGCAAAAAAGACGGTTAGCGGCACAATACAAACAAAACTCAATACGTTAACTAAACCATAAGTACCCAAAGGTGCATCACTTGGCGTGACACCGAATGTCAGCATTGTAATGGCGGCTGGAAAAGAGATAATAAGACCAGTGCCGGCGGCAGTGCCTACCGCTTTATGGGCAGGATAACGATAAGCCGTAAGAATGGGCACAGTTAACGTACCGCCACCAATGCCAACCATAGAGCTAAAAAAACCTATACAACTTGCTATTATTCGTTGAACTAATTTCCCAGGTAACGAGGTTAAAACCGATGTTTTTTTTGTTCGAAATAACATGTTGAGTGCCGCTAGAATGGCAACTATACCAAACAGTACACTTAGCCATTGGCCTCCATATTCTGTGACTAATACACTACCGGTAATAACGCCGATTAAGATATATCCACCCCATGACTTGAGTAAGTTAACGTCGACGTTATTTTTCTGATAATGAGACCTGATTGAGCTCAGTGAGGTAGGCACAATTGTTGCCAGTGAAGTAGCTGTAGCAATCATCATGGCACTTTGCGCCGAAACACCAACACTTTGAAATAAAAAATATAGTACCGGAACAATGACTATGCCTCCACCGACGCCCAACAAACCAGCTATCAATCCAGCAAATGTCCCAGTAACTATTAACGCAAAAATGGTCGGCAGGTTACCCAGTACAACTTCCATAATGTTCTCTATGGTTAATGATTATATATAATAGTTAGCAAAGCAACTCACAACGTAGCGGCGAAAGCTTTGCCATCACTACGAGGATCGGTTGCTGCTGCAACAGAATTATCAGGCCTTAATACTATTGCGCCAGCGTGGCCCATTAATTCATTACATGCTGCAACGGTCATAACTTCATGTCCTTTAGAAACTAATTCTAGAATGACATCTTGGGGTATATCCTCTTCTATTCTTAAGGTATTACATTTGTCACCCCAAGAACGCCCCAGAAGCCAGCGACTTTCAGATATCGCCTTAGATAAAGTTTGTTGGCGATATACGTAGCGATAAAACACTGCAGCTTGAGTTTGTGGTTGACCTTCTCCACCCATCGTTCCGTAACACAGACGTCTGCCATCATTTAGCTCAGCAAAAGCAGGATTTAGAGTATGAAAAGGTTTTAAATCCGGTTTTAACTGCTGAATATGATCAGGCTGTAGACTAAATGTGGTACCTCGGTTATTCCAAATAATGCCTGTTTGAGGTGACACTACACCACTACCAAACTCCCAGTAGTTACTCTGAATATAACTTACCATCCTGCCTTCTTGATCACAGGCACTCATCCAGACTGTATCGCCTATTTTGGGAACGTGTGGCCATAAAAATGCTTTTTTTAGCTGAATTTTTTTAGCTAATTTATTAAGTTGTTCTTCTTGTAAATAATGTTTTAAAGGCACGACTAGTCGAGAAGGGTCGGTCAGCACAGTATCCCGAACAATAAAGGCTTGCTTAGTACATTCAACTAATAAGTGAATAAACTGTGCTTCAGTACTTGCTTGATGTTGCACTTTGTCAAATAAGGCTAAAATAATGAGAGATGCAATACCTTGAGTGGGTGCAGGTAAGTTATATAACTTTCCCACAGAAGTATTCACACTCAGAGGCACAACTTGTTGCGCCTGGTAATTATTAAAATCACTTAATTGTATGGGTGAACCTACATCGGCTAAATCTTCAGCTAACAACTGTGCAATCTCACCCTGGTAAAAATCATCTAATCCATTGTTGACTAGCGTTTTTAATGTTTGCGCAAGTTTGGGTAGTTTTAATATTTTACCTTTTTTTAACCTTTTACCTTTGATCAAAAACTGTTCAAAATTGTTAAATTTATGTAGTTCGTCAAACGTTTTTTCACTAGCATTTTGTAAACTTTGAGTGACTTCAATACCCCATTCAGCCTGTCCTATTGCTGGAGATAATAACTGATCTAATGTTAATCCTGGTTGCCAATTATGGCTAATATCTAATGCTTTTTTCCAACCAGCAACCGCGCCTGCCATGTTTAAACAGGCTCGAGGTCCGCGACTTTCTATTTCTTTTTGTCCAGTATAAAAACTAAGGTTGGCTTGTTGTGCTGCAGTTCCACTAGCATCAATTCCAATAGGGGGTTTACCAGGTTCACTGATTAACCAAAACCCGTCGCCACCTATACTGTTCATATGTGGGTAAACAACAGATATTGAAGCTGCTGCTGCGACCATCGCCTCTATAGCAGTTCCACCTTGCTGTAGAATATTTTGCCCAGTCTGACTGGCTGCATAATGAGGGGCTGTAAAGGCAATAGATTTTGCTGCAATATTCAAACTCGAGTATCCTTTGTGATGTTTGACGCGATTAATAATGCGTGATCTGCTTGTTGTTTACCAATAATAGATAAATCGGTTACTTTTTTACAAGCATGTAAATTTGAAATTTAACCATAATAAATAGACGTTGCTGCTTAATAATTAGGTGATTTTGATGTCAAATCAGTCAACTTTATCGATT
>CAZMDX010000424.1:0-1945 GCA_964564805.1 uncultured Pseudoalteromonas sp.
TGTTTTAATAAAAAAGTGTGTTGAAAATATACTGAGTTCAATAAACTTAGTATGCCAGTAAGTCATGATGCAGATCTCAGGTTTTGTGATCCTTGTAATTTTTAGCTTAAACATTAATACACTCTAAAAACAAAGTTACCATTTCTCATACCTAAGTATCATATCGTAGGTTTTTTAATCCCTTCAAATATTCTTTAATGAAATCTACAAAACGCAGCAACTTTTACAATTAAATAAAAACACCGAGGAATTAACCATGTTGAAAATAGTTAACACTTCCATCGCCATCGCTACTGCTTCTTTGCTATTTGCTGGCAATGCCCAGGCAGACATTAATGATGCATTACAAAATATATGTACCATTGTAAAAGCAGATGACAAAGGTGAGCTACGTAAAAAAATGAGACGTGTTCAATCTGATTATAATTTAAAACTTAAAGATTATTACACCGGTGTATCCTGCGGGGGTAACAGCCTTATTCGTACCGCTATGCTTAACAACTCAGAAGAAACAGGCACTCTCATGGTAAAAAAAATGCCTAGAGGTGATTTAGAAGCCCCTGAGAAAGACGGCAAAACTGTGTTGGTGTGGGCGTCTGAAAATGGTTTAGATACCTCACCCATAGTAACTGCCCTTAACGACAGAATATAAGTCTTAAAGCTACGCGACAGGGCACCACGTCATGCCAGATGCGAGCTGATAAAAATTATTATTGAACGGGTCTAATAACAGCTAATAAAACGATCAACATGGAAGGTAAGTCGAATTTTATTTGAACAAATAAATCGTCTTATCTTTTAAAATGGCCTCTTTTGAGGCCGTTTTTTTATGTGTTTAACTTAAAAACACCTAACACAAAAAAATAGAGAGAAAGCTCAGCTCTTTAGATCAATTTCTGTGTGACCTGAGTGAGTGCCACTGGAAACTGTATTTATTTAAAAATAATTACATTACCTTCCCATTCCTTATTCTTATCTGTCGACTTACTCTACTAAAAAATTTTCAATTTCTTCATTCACTTCATCAGGCAACTCATGTTGCAACCAGTGGCTTGCATTAGGAAAACGTCTAATTCGAACATCTGGGACATACTGTTCTACACCATCGATGTTCTCTTTAACAAAGGCTTGATCTTGTTCACCCCACAAGATTAGTGTTGGACAACTGATGCGTATATTAGGAATTTTCATTTGTGTCGCTGCAACGATAGGTCCATTGCCAACACCCACTACTTTATCAGAGGGAGCCAACTGCGGCATAGCTCTATAATATTGCAACATGCCATTAACTGCGTCAGGCTGAGCCCAAACGTTCTCATAAGTTTTGCGTTGTGTTTGACTCAATGTGCCTTCACGCATTCCCATGAATATTTTATTTTTAAGGTATTCATAGTTGTTTTCTGATAGTTTTTCTACAGCATTTGGCGCAATTAACTCATGGATGTATTCACTTTTTTGTCGTTGTTCGGCGTTGTGCATCATTTGTCTTGTAAAGATACTGGGGTGAGCGGCATTAAGTATCACTAATCGTTCGACAAGTTTTGGAAAAAAAGCGGCAAGAGGCCATGCAATGACACCCCCCCAATCGTGAGCGACTACTATCACCTTTTCTTGTGGCGCTACGCATTGAATAAACTTAGCAATAAATTTGATCAGATTAGGCACTTCAAAAAATGATTGTTTTTGGGGTTTATCACTTAAATTGTAGCCGGGTAAATCAGGGGCTATCACACGATATTTATTAGAAAAATAATCAAGTTGTGCATGCCATGTACCCCAGTATTCAGGAAAGCCATGTAAGAAAACAATCGTCTGGCGTGGCGAATGACTCTGATAATTATCCCCTGTTTCAACATAATGGATATTAACGTCTTCAATGTTGATGGTGTGATGTTTCATGGCTGTATTTATCCGTCTAATTTAATTTTCACTGAATAAAAAAAAG
>CAZMDX010000425.1:0-10075 GCA_964564805.1 uncultured Pseudoalteromonas sp.
GTTAACGGTGCCAAAATGTCTAAATCAAAAGGTACTTTTATTAAAGGTCGTACTTATTTAGACCATCTTAACCCTGAATATTTACGTTATTACTTTGCCTCTAAACTTAGTGATGCTGTATCAGATATCGACCTTAACTTTGAAGACTTCGCACAAAAGGTTAATTCAGACTTAGTGGGTAAAGTTGTTAATATAGCCAGCCGCTGCGCGAGCTTTATTACTAAACGTTTTGACGGAAAATTATCCAACAATGTGCTAGAGCCAGAACTTGTCAAAGAATTTCATAAAGCAGAGGCAAGCATCGCGCAGGCGTTTGAAAAGCGTCAATATCATAAAGCAATCCGTGAAATTATGGCCTTAGCTGACAAAGCCAACCAATTTATTGATACAAATGCGCCTTGGGTAACAATTAAAGATGACAGCAAACTACAGTTTACTCACGACGTGTGTTCTTTAGGTATAAACCTGTTTCGTATCTTAGTGGTGTATTTGAAACCTGTAGTGCCAGCTTTAGCAGCGCAATCTGAGTCCTTCTTAAATGATGAACTGACTTGGGAAAGTTCACAAACTGTATTGACCGGTCACTCCATCAACAAATTTAAAGCCCTTATGCAAAGGGTAGATATGGATAAGGTTGGCGCCATGATTGATGACTCGAAAGAGAATTTAGCTGCGATAGACCAACAAGGAACTCAACAAGAGACTCAACCTAGTCAAGACAGTCCACTAGCCCAAGATCCAATAGCAGACACCATCAGCTTTGAAGACTTTGCAAAAATAGATCTGCGTATTGCCCGCATTATTAAGGCAGACCATGTTGAAAAAGCAGATAAACTATTACGTTTAGAGTTGGACCTAGGAGGTGAAACTCGCCAAGTATTTGCTGGTATTAAATCTGCTTATAAGCCGGAAGATTTAGAAGGTAAATTAACTGTTATGGTAGCTAATTTAGCTCCACGTAAAATGCGTTTTGGTATGTCTGAAGGTATGGTTTTAGCCGCGGGGCCTGGTGGAGACGAAATATGGATAATAGAACCACATGAAGGCGCACAGCCAGGTATGAAAGTGAAATAACCATCCAGCTGGTGTAGTTAGCTAATCATCGCTAACTACACCTCAAACCTAAAAGCGTTTAGACCAAAGAGGTCACTTTTCCATTTGCAAAATTCCACATACCGTACGTTAAGATTTGAAAAGACACCAATAATTAATTTCCCTTAATTTTTATTAGACTCCCAGAAAACCTTTTCCTCTTTACTTTTATAATTTTTTGGCCTTAATGGTTTAATTAATTTTACTTGTTCAATGATTTCCAACGGGCTTCAACACGCATCAGGCCGTTTCTGACGCTGGCACCTACAGTGGAAAACTTAGCCTTAGCTTTCCATTTTGGTTTTATTAAAGACAAAGGGATTTCCCGTTTTCTTGCCACTATTACGTACATAGTGGTTAGCAATGGTAAATATTGATGACACCAATGGTTCCATCTTGAGGGTGCTCTCAGTTTTCGTTGTAAAAATAGTTCATTAAACAATAAATGTTTTACATCCACTATTTCAAAACCTAAAAGCTGTAACCAATCTTTGACCCTAGCACTGCTGAAAAAGCGCGCATCATGTAATACATTACCTTTATTGATGGGTAAATATTTAAATAAGCCGCACAGACTAAGTGGATTAAAACCAGTAATGACAATATAACCATTCGGCATAATGGTTCTGTCCACTTCTCTTAATATTTGATGGGGATCTTTAGCAAAATCTAGTTCGTGAGCTAATAAAAACGCATCAACACTGTTTTCACTTACAGGTAAGTCATCAGGTACCGCGACTAGACTAGTATAAGCCTGCGTGTTGGATGTGATGTTAACTTGATGTTTGATAGGACAAGCAGTAAGTTCGATCTGGCTACTTAAATTTCCTAAACGAACTAGGTGATAGCCAAAAAATTTTCGACTCACTTCTGCTATTTCACTTTCAATCAGACGTTTTAGCTCATCACCTAATGGTAAGTCTTGCCATAACTCTGGTTTAGTGGGGTTGTTTTTGATTAACGCTGGTCTCATTGGATTATGTTACTCTAAAAGCAAGAATCTGTTAATCCTAAAGTTTGTTACAGGAGATAAAATATGTCAGTAAGCGTTTTCCCCATCAAGGCATTTAATGACAACTATATTTGGTGTCTGCGTAACCAAACTCATTGTACTGTAGTCGACCCAGGGGATGCTGCGCCTGTACTAGCTTATTGCAAAGATAATCAATTAACCTTATCAGCGATTCTGATCACTCATCATCATTGGGACCATACGGGTGGTATTGACGCACTGTTGGCATCTTTTCCTGATATTCCTGTCTATGGTCCTCAAAATAAAGATATAAAACAAATTACGGTTCGCTTATCACAGGATGATAATTTAGAGTTGCAACAGCTCGACCTTAAGTTTTCTGTGTTAGAAGTACCAGGACATACCTTAGACCATATTGCTTATTACGGTGATATCGGCTTATTTTGTGGTGATACATTATTCTCAGCAGGGTGTGGGCGATTATTTGAAGGTACACCACAACAAATGTTCACTTCTTTGGCTAAATTAACGGCACTGCCTGCTGATACCGCAGTCTATTGTACTCATGAATACACGATGGCAAATATCGCTTTTGCAGAGGCCGCAGAGCCAAACAATCAAGCATTAATTGATTATAAACACTGGGCTAGCAAACAGAGAGAAAAAAACATTCCTACTCTGCCATCAAATATTCATAGAGAATTGGAAGTTAATCCGTTTTTACGGTGTAATAGTATAGAGTTAGTAAAAAATGTCAGCCAGAATATAGGCGCAACTTTAATATCTGATCAGGCTACTTTTGCTTCATTGAGAAACTGGAAAGATAGTTTTTAATTAGTGAATGAGACACTTTACACGTCGTCAGCAACACTTTTACCTTCGACAACTAATCACGAAATTAAATAAAATAAAAAGGAAAAAAATTGCGTTCACATAATTCACTCACATCAGCTCTGATTGGCATTTTGGTCGTCAGTCTGTCTGCCTGTAATACAACAACACAAAGTGAACACACTAGTGAGCTTGAACAAGATCAAGAACGCCAAATTGCTGAGCAAATTTTAGATTCGTGTAAACAGTCTACAGGCAAGTTTAAACATCAATTAGAGGGGCAACTAAGAGATAAAGTAGAAAATAAAGTAGAAAACTATTTTGATTGTGGATCTACAGAGTCAGGTATAATACCCATAACTCATCCCGTTGATATAATCGAAGTATTTGTCGAGGCGCCAGAAATGATCGCTGAGACTGTCGCTAAAATAGAAATTAAAGACGTATGGCAAAGAGTACGTGGCCAGTTCAATTTTAAGTTTGAAGATAACAATCGCATCGCAGCGCAGCGTAACTGGTATCTCAAACACCCTAATTATATGAAACGAGTGGCTATCAGGGCAAAACCTTTTTTACATTTAATAGTTGAAAAGCTTGAACAACAAAACATGCCTTTAGAACTCGTACTATTACCCATAGTAGAGAGTGCTTTTGATCCCTTTGCTTATTCTCATGGGCGTGCAGCAGGTATGTGGCAATTTATACCATCCACAGGTAAACGTTTTGGCATGAAACAAACTTGGTGGTACGACGGACGACGTGACGTAATGGCCTCCACCCAAGGCGCCATAGATTACCTCAATTATTTAGTTAAGATGTACGATGGAAATTGGTTCCATGCGTTAGCTGCTTATAATAGCGGTGAAGGCCGTGTCGCAAGAGCCATCAGAAAAAATAAAAAAGCGGGTAAACCTACTGATTTTTGGAATTTAGATTTGCCTAGAGAAACCCGTGCATACGTGCCTAAACTTCTCGCACTTGCCGACATTTTAGCCAATAGTGATCAATACGATTTTAAGTGGCCTAAAATTGACAATATCCCATTTACTCAAGAAGTAATAGTTGGTTCACAAATTGACTTAGCCTTAGCGGCTCAGATGGCTGGGCTCACAGTAAAGGAGTTACATTCTCTAAATCCTGGCTACAATCGTTGGGCTACGGATCCTAATGGACCATACACCTTATTGTTACCTATAGATAAAGCCGAAAGATTCTCTATTGAGCTAGCAAAAACAGATAATTCACAACGACTTAACTGGGTCAGGCATAAAGTTAAAAGTGGAGATAGTTTATTAAAACTGGCTAAGCAATATCACACCACTACCCATATTATTAGCAATGTGAATGAGCTAAGAAGTAATATGATTATTGCAGGTGAGCATCTCATCATTCCAGTGGCACTAAAATCTTTAGACTCTTATTCTTTATCCCAAGAACAACGCTTGGCTAAAACCCAGTCGAAAAAAAGTGGCGAATATAAATTAAATCATACGGTGAAACGTGGTGATACTTTTTGGGATCTCAGCCGTGAATACGACGTAAACATTCGTCAATTAGCGAAGTGGAATGGCATGGCACCAACAGATACCCTGCGACCTGGTAAAAAGTTAGTCATATGGGTAAATGACGTTAACAATCAGCAGCGTAAAAATGCTGTTATGCGAACACTTACTTATACGGTTCGTAATGGGGATTCCCTTGCTCGTATCGCAGGAAAATTTAACGTCAAAATAAGTGATTTACAAAAGTGGAATCAAAGTAAGCTTAAAAAATACTTACAGCCTGGGCAAAAATTGAAAATCTTTGTTGATGTGACCCGTACCTGATATGAAAAACAGTTGTTTTATTAATGCTTAAATTTAGTTACTCCAAACTTAAATCTAGTCACGAAGGGCCATGGATAATAGTCGATCTATTGATGCTTGGTTTATTGTTGATCAATTTAGTATGGCTGTTATTTGATAGTTTATTTGCCACACAGGCTTTTAAAACACTACTATCCAGCATAAACCCTTCCATTGTCGAGGGATACGCTCCGATTCACGATAATTTTACTCTCTATGATTTAGCCTTTGTAGGCATTTTTCTTAGCGAATTTTGTGTACGCTGGCTTGCCTCTATATTGCGTAAAACTTATATACGTTGGTACTTTTTTCCCTTTATTCATTGGTATGATCTAGTCGGTTGCATTCCTCTTGGTGGGGCGAGAATTTTTCGTTTTTTACGAGTGTTTTCAATCTTATATCGTTTACAAAAGCATCAAATTATCGATTTACGCAACACAGCTGTTTATCGTTTTATTATTTTTTATTATGATGTATTCGTTGAAGAACTCAGTGACCGAATTGTCGTAAAAGTCTTATCTGATGCGCAAAAAGATATCGCTGCGGGCTCACCCTTGATAGAAGACATCAGCCAAAAGGTCATAGGAACGCGATTACCCATTTTAACTCAATGGTTGTCATCGGTGATGGTGCATATTGGTGAGTCAATTGAACACAATGATCGTAGTGAATCTGTTCGTAGTCATGTACAAAAAAGTGTCGGTAAGGCAGTACGTAATAATTCACAAGTATCTATTTTGAAATTAGTGCCAATGCTAGGCAGCACCATAGAGAAAACGTTAGAACAATCTGTTACTGATATTGTCACGCAATCAATAATCAACTTATTAAAAGACATTACACCAGAGAAAATAGATGACTTTGTTGAACATGGATTAAGTCGTTTTTCTAACGAAGACCATATGCTCGACCAAGAAGTGTTATTGATTGTTAATGAATGCCTAGAGTTAGTTAAACAACATGTCTCACAGCAGCGTTGGAAAGACTCATTTGACGTTCAACACTCCTTGCAGGATACAAAAAGCAAATGAAGGTGCTTGAGCTAAGAATTCATCCTCCTGTGATACTACTACTATGCCTGGCTTTAGTTTATGGATGTAGTCATTACTTGCCGCTACTAGCCATGCCATCAATACTTTTTGGCGTACATTGGTATATAAGTGCTCTAGGTGTATTAGTGGCTTTAGCAGGTGTCTGGGAGTTTCAAAAAGCTAAGACTACTATTAATCCCACTAAACCTGAGACCGCAAGTTATTTGGTGTCGGGCGGTATTTATCGTATAACCAGAAACCCGATGTATTTGGGCATGCAGCTCATTATTATTGCAGCTGTTTTTAAATTCGGTAACTACTTTGGTTTTATCGTACTACCTTGTTTTATTCTTTACATCACACAATTTCAAATCAAGCCTGAAGAACGCATTATCGAAAGAATTTTTGGTGAAGATTATGTGCTCTACAAGAAAAAAGTTAGACGCTGGTTTTAGTTTGTATGTTTTATTTAAAATAAACAGGCATAAACGACTTTTACATTTAAAAATTAAATGAATACTCGATAATACACAACTGGTCTCAGTCTATTCACCATAATCACCTTTGGTTAGCCTTTAAAGCTTCGTGACTTAAAAATAGATATTTAGAGTAAAGTGAAAAAATTAAAAGTATTCAAAAACAACAAGAAAATGTTGATATTAAACCGTGACATAATCACAGCCCAAAATAATTAAGCGAAACTATGTTGGGCACAATACAAATCCTTGAACCCTTGTTTAAAAATTTAAACTAGCTAGATTGAAACAAAACATATAGGTCTCGATAAAATCGAGACCTTCTTTTAAAATTTAACCACGTCTCCAAGTAGTTCCGCTGGCTGAGTCTTCAAGGACCACATTTAAGGTATTTAAGGCATCTCGTGCAATATCAGCAGCAGCCCAGTCTTTTTTGGCTCGTGCATCGTTTCGAGCTTTGATTAATGTTTCTATTTCAGCTACACCTTTATGCTCACCATCAACACCTCCAGCACCAGCTTGCAAAAAGTCATTCGGTGATTGCTGTAAAATACCTAAAATGTCTGCCAGCTTGATCATCACACCGGCTAAATTGGACGCTTGTTGACCTTCAGATTTATTTAATTCTTTCGCTAAATCAAATAGTACAGCAAAGGCTTCTGGTGTATTAAAATCATCATCCATGGCCTGATTAAAGCGTATTTGATAATCGCCTATTGAAATATCAACATCCATATTCGGTGTGACATTTCGCAAGGCCGTATATAAACGTTTTAGCGAAGCCCGAGCTTGTTCGATAAAACTATCTGAGTAACTTAACTGGCTGCGGTACTGAGCTGACATTAAGAAATAACGAACAGTTTCAGCATCGTATATTTCTAACACATCTCGCAAAGTAAAAAAATTACCCAGTGATTTAGACATTTTTTCTTGATTTACCTGCACCATACCTGTGTGCATCCAATAATTCACATAGGGAGTGTCAAACGCACAACAAGATTGAGCGACTTCATTTTCGTGATGAGGGAAAATCAGATCAGATCCACCGCCATGTATATCAAAATGTTCACCTAAATGTTTATGGTTCATGGCGGAGCATTCGATATGCCAACCAGGGCGGCCGTCACCCCAAGGTGACGCCCAAAAAGGCTCACCGGGTTTAACTGATTTCCAAAGTACAAAATCTAATGGGTCACGTTTTTCAGCTGCGACTTCAACACGTGCCCCAGAATTAAGTTGGTCTAAGTCTTGACGTCCCAGCTTCCCATAATCGGCATAAGTGCTGACTTCAAACAACACATCACCGCTTGTCGCTTGATAAGCATAACCTTTATCAATAAGGCGCTGAATAACGTTGATAATTTCAGGTATATGAGTGGTAACGCGAGGCTCAACATCAGGTTCAAGCAAACCAATAGCCGCAAAATCTAGATGCATACGCGCTATCGTTTTCTCGGTAAATTGTTCTGCAGTTAAACCTTGCTCATTCGCTCTTGAAATGATTTTATCGTCTACATCTGTAATGTTACGAACATAGTTCACTTCAAGTCCACGAGAGCGCATATAACGCACCATCAAATCAAAACTCAAATAAGTTCGAGCATGACCAACATGACATACGTCATAAACTGTAATGCCACAAACATATAAACCCACCTTTCCTGTTTGCAATGGTTTAAATTGCTCTTTCTGACGGGTAAAGGTGTTGTATATATGTAACATGAAATTAAAGTCCTCTAATGGGTGTATAGTTAGGTAAGGTATCTAAAAACGGGATTCTATCACCGAGAAACCTATGCTGCATCTGTCAATCACTCTTAAAGCCTTAAAAAAACTTAGCTTTTAGGCTAGAATGCACTTGTTATTATAATATTGCTAAATTAAGGATCTATTTCATGGTTAAAATCCATACGAATTATGGCGTTATCTCTCTAACTTTGTTTGCCGACAAAGCCCCTATTACAGTTGCCAACTTTTTGGACTACGTGAAAGAAGGTTTTTACGACAACACCATTTTTCACCGAGTTATTGATGGGTTTATGATCCAAGGCGGGGGATTTGAGCCAGGCATGGATCAAAAAGAAAGTAAAGCAACGATCCAAAACGAAGCTAACAATGGTTTAGTCAATAGCCTGGGCACAGTAGCCATGGCAAGGACTAATGAACCTCACTCAGCTACTGCACAATTTTTTATCAATGTAGGCGACAACAGTTTCTTAAATTTCCGCAGCGAAAGCACTGATGGATGGGGCTACTGCGTATTTGCTGAAGTATCTGAAGGTATGGACGTTGTTGAAAAAATTAGAACTGTAGCGACTGGTAACTCTGGCCATCATCAGGATGTGCCCGAAGAAGATGTCGTTATTCAAAAGGCTGAAATAGTCGAATAGGAGTAAAAAAAGTAGGGTCAAAGTTGTCGATTTTGGCCCTGTTTTAATTTTTCTAATATTTCATTTTACTAACATTCTATATGCCAGATAAATTAATGACTCAGCTCCCTCTAACCATATGACTTCTTTTACTTATTTTATATCTGATCTTCACCTTTCTGCTGATCGAGACGATATTAATCAGTGTTTATTTGAGTTTTTACGTGAACAAGCACCTCATGCAGATGCCCTTTATGTCTTAGGCGATTTGTTTGAAGTATGGATTGGCGACGACGATAAAAATAGTTTTACTCTTAGCATCGCTAAGGCATTCAGAACTTTGCGACAATCTGGGGTACCCATCTATTTTATTCATGGAAACCGAGACTTTTTAATTCGTGAGCGTTTTGCCAAACAAGCTGGTTTTAAAATATTGCCTGAACAAGTGGTAATTGATTTATATGGCGAACCAACGCTGATAATGCATGGTGATGAACTATGCACCAAAGATATTGAGTACCAAATTTTTCGTAAAAAAGCGCGGAGTTGGTGGTGGCCAAGGATAATGTTGAGCCTACCTCTATCGACACGTAAAAAGATCGCCAGCAAAGGCCGCACTATCAGTAAACAAAAACAATCTACATTAAGTGCTGACATCATGGATGTCACATCAGAAGAAGTTGAAACCTGCATGCAAAAGTTTGCAGTAAAAAAACTGATCCATGGACACACGCATAGGCCTGCTATACACCCATTAAAAATTGATGGTCAACCCGCACAGCGAATAGTTTTGGGCGATTGGTATGACCAAGGTAGTATTCTCAAAGTCAGCCCTAAAGCTACTGAGCTAAACACACAAAAATTTAACTAAACCTACTGTGTACAATATGTATTAAATTGTCACAAATATTTTATATTTTTCTTCATAGTAGTTTTCATTTCAGCTATCGTTTAATACATTGCTGGAATCGCTTCGTTTGTTTCATCTTAGTCACATTATTGACTAAAATAAGAAAGCTAATAATAAAAAGACGTGGATAACTGCGTTAAGCTTAATTGTATTATCCAACCCTCCAGCAGTTCTGACTCACCAAACAAATAGCTTATGGTATACAGTTTTAAATCATTATTGAAAATACCAATAACAAATAATCAGATTATAGTTAAAACGTGGTCTTATTTTTTGGAACCAACATGGAAATTTCCATCCTAACTTCATCCTGAATGATGCAGTTAGCTGATATGTTCTCCACAACTTTAGGTGATAACGATTTTAAGATTTTGTGACTTAGGCACCGAGGAAATGCCTATGTTATTTATCTACTTGCTATCGCTGGCAAAAATGTTGAGTATTTGCCTCTATTATGAAGGCTTCAATGGTAAATGGTACATGGTACATGGTACAAGAGTACAAGAGTACAAGAGTACAAGAGTACAGAATATGGTTTCTATAATATGA
>CAZMDX010000426.1:0-3127 GCA_964564805.1 uncultured Pseudoalteromonas sp.
GTTTCATAAAAATGATAATGTGAGCCTACTTGGATCGGTCTGTCGCCAGAGTTGGCAACGGTTACTATGCGTTTTTCGCGACCCATATTGAGTAAATGTTCGCCTGCGTCAGTTTTGATTTCGCCTAAGATCATATCTTTCGCCTTCTATCTGCTTGGTCTCTAAACAATGGGATTATGTACAGTGACTAATTTAGTGCCATCGGGGAAAGTGGCCTCAACTTGTACATCGGAGATCAGTTCTGCAATTCCCTCCATGACCTGATCACGGGTTAATAATGTACGGCCATAGTCCATCATCTCTGCCACAGTTCTGCCATCTCTGGCGCCTTCCATAATCTCCATGGATATATAAGCCATGGCTTCTGGGTAGTTAAGCTTTACGCCACGTTTAAGGCGTCGTTCTGCTAATAAGGCTGCAGTAAACAACAGCAGTTTGTCTTTTTCTCTGGGTAATAAATCCATTTTAATCTCTATGTTTTAAAATTAGGTCTAATGAAAACAAGCCTTAAGTGAACCAAATTCTGGGTTGCACGCCTTGTTTCCCAATATACAAAGGGCGCACTAGTTTCCACAGTTCAATAAATAAATGTTTGCATTGATGAGCTTGATGTCCCAAATAACGCATCACTAAAAGTTGCCGAATATCGGTAATACTGACTAAAGAACTAGCATTATGCTCATCAATTACTGCTCTAAGTTGCTCAATCAATTTTGCTCTTTGTTCCTTACTCACTTGGTCATTAGGTGCATAAGCCAAAAAAGTACCAAATACTGAATGGCTAGCTAAACCGGCAGCATGATGTTGAATATTACTTTCGGGCTCAATCATTACCTTATCGTGATAAATCAAAATATCATCACAATACAGGGTGTTGAGTTGAATAAAACGACCGCTGGTAAAGTCTGCGTTTGAGCTAGGTAAACCTAAACAAGTCATATCCCAGCCACAATATACACTTGAAGAATGTAATTTGACTTCGACATTATTGACCCCATTAGCTTGGTTATATACCAAGGTTTCAAGAGGGAAGTGTTCACACTTTGCGCCGGTTTCTAAACTAAGATGAGTGATTTGTGTTTGCTTCGGATCGCCAATAGATAAATCAGTGCGAGCCCGATAAAAGCGGTTTGCGCCCGGTGTTGTGACTAACGTGTGGGCATTTTGCTGCACCTCGATACTAATACGAAGTTCATCGCCAGACACTATACCTGCTGGTGGGTGCAACAAGTACAGATGTGCGCAATCTCTGCCCTCGGGATAAAAAGCTTTCTGAATGGTTAAGGGACCACAACGTTTGGTTTTGGTTAGTTGGGTGCCATATATTGAATGGCCCAACTGCAAGGCTAAGCTGGCTAACCACTGACTTTTTACTCTATCTAATACTGCTTCAGTCATCTGTTACCCGCGGTAGAGAGAGCTTTTAATAAAAATAAATATCGTTAAATGGCTAAATACTGACCTACTCACCTGTCCGTTAAACCTATTATTTATCCAGATATGGGGTCATAATATTTTGTGTGTCAACGGTGGCTCAACAGATAGATTTTTAGTTGTTGAACATCATGTAATTAACCCTCAAAACTTTTATTCGTCTTCATTTCCAATAATCCAAGACCTTTGCAAGAACATTGCCAATTCTACCCATCCAAAAGTAGCAACGATTTCAAGACTTCAGAAACAGGTTATTGTAATTAACTGTAAATTTTGCACAATAATGGTTCAGTTGCTCTTATTAAGTGCGCCTACTCAACATGTTGCAGACTTCAAAGTTCCGACATTCTTTAAAGTTGGCCTTGCTGCTATCTATAGTTTCTTTATACTGCGTTGCGACAAAGTGAGGGTTCATGAGCGACATTACACAACTACTTGAAAATAATAAACAATGGTCTGAAGAGCAGACGAATTCCGATCCCGAGTTCTTCAATAAGTTGTCAGAGCGTCAAAAACCTGAGTACTTATGGATAGGCTGTTCTGACAGCCGTGTACCGGCCAATCAAATTGTGGGACTTATCCCCGGCGATATATTTGTGCATCGTAATGTGGCTAATTTGGTAGTGCATACTGATTTCAACTGTCTGTCTGTGCTGCAATATGCGGTTGATGTGCTAAAAGTGAAACATGTGATCATCTGTGGTCACTACGGTTGTGGCGGTGTGGACGCAGCGTTACAAGACCAACAACTTGGTTTAATTGATAACTGGTTGGGGCATATTAGAGACATCGCTTATAAGCACAGAGCAGAGCTGTCTGTCCTTAACGAGCACGATAAGTGTGCTCGGCTATGTGAGCTTAACGTGCTTGAACAAGCTGATAACGTTAAACGCAGTAGTATTGTTAAAGAAGCGCTCAAGCGTGGTCAGCCATTACAGGTACACAGCTGGATATATAGCTTGCGAAATGGGCGTTTAAAAGATTTATCTAAGGTTAGAGAATAAGATTGTGGTGATGTTTAAGTGTTTTTTGGGGTGTTGTTTTTTAGCCATATCTACCTTTAGCTTTGCTGAACAACCCACATGGTATTTTGTGCGTCACTTTGAAAAACAGCTAGGTGATAACCCAAGTTTAACTGAAATAGGTAAAGTTAGAGCACAAGCACTGGCCGTGTTTTTCTCTGATAAAACTCTTAATCATGTCTACTCGACTGATTACCATCGAACGCTAGAAACCGCCGCTCCGATCTCAGCACTCAAAGATTTGCCAATAAAATATTATGATCCTCAGATTTTAGCTGAATTCGCCATCAAGATAAAAACATTGGATCATGTTTTAGTGGTGGGTCATAGCAATACCACCCCACAAATATTGAGTTTAATGGGTGGAGAGGAGATTTATATTGATGAAAGTGATTACGGTGTTGTGTACAAGCTTCAAAAGCATAATTTCGAAATGATTACTAAGACAATTCATATTTCTTTGAATTAGTCTTAACATTCAACCGCTGTGTTGCTAATGTGATCCAATAAAATATTTTAATGGAAGTTTTTATGAATGGAATCATGAGCCTTAGTGTCGTTTTCATTTTTACTGTCTTGTCTTTTGGCACTTTATCAAAAGAATTGCCGGTTGAGCATTTTAGCCAACTCCCTAGTTTTATTCGACCTAGCCTGTCCCCGAGCGGCAATAA
>CAZMDX010000427.1:0-1643 GCA_964564805.1 uncultured Pseudoalteromonas sp.
GTAGTCAACATCATTTTTGGTCCGCGTTACCAAAAGCTGCCACATTAACATATGCCGGTCGAAAAGCTTCTGCTTCTCCTGCGGTAGGCTATATTTCAGTTCACAACCAACAACAAAAAGACTTGGTTGATGATGCATTAACAATCAAATAAGGAACCTGTATGACAATAGAAATAAAAGTACCGGTATTACCTGAATCAGTGGCAGATGCATCCATCGCTACCTGGCATGTCAAGGTAGGCGAAAAAGTGAGTCGTGATCAAAATCTTGTAGATATTGAAACAGATAAAGTTGTGCTAGAAGTTGTTGCACCTGAAGACGGAGTGGTCAGCAAGATCTTCCACGCTGAAGGCGAAACGGTATTGGGTGAACAAACCATTGCTAATTTTGAAGAAGGTACGGCTGCAAGTGCTCCTAAAAGTACAAGCTCAGCTGCTCCTGCTCAAGTGAGTGAACAATCAAGTCAATCAGCCGATAATAAAGGTGAGTTAGTGGAAATCAAAGTACCAGTTTTGCCAGAATCAGTGGCAGACGCAACAATTGCAACTTGGCACGTAAAGCCAGGTGAAGCTATTTCTCGTGATCAGAATTTAGTTGATATCGAGACTGACAAAGTAGTACTAGAGGTCGTTGCACCTGCAGATGGCTCATTAAGTAAGATATTAGCGCCAGAAGGCGCGACAGTAAACGGCGAGCAAGTCATCGCTAATTTTGTCGCTGGTGCCGTTGCAAGTGCCGCTACCGCAGCACCTGTTGCCGAAGTTGCAGCCGAAGAAAATGATGCGCTAAGTCCTTCAGTTCGAAGGTTGTTAGCTGAAAAAGGCTTAGATGCTTCCAAAATCAAAGGCACTGGTAAAGGCGGTCGCGTTACTAAAGAAGATGTTGAAAAGTCTTTGCAGGCGCCAGCAGCCAAACCAGCTACCTCTGCGGCATCTACAGTAGTAGAGCCAGTTGTTGCTTTAGATAATAGAACCGATAAGCGTGTGCCAATGACACGTTTACGTAAAACCATCGCTACTCGTTTGTTAGACGCAAAAAATAACACGGCTATGTTGACTACCTTTAATGAAGTTAACATGAAGCCAATTATGGATTTGCGTAAGCAATATCAAGAAAGCTTTGAAAAGCGTCACGGTATCCGTCTCGGTTTTATGTCTTTTTATGTAAAAGCGGTAACTGAAGCACTTAAACGTTTTCCAGAAGTAAATGCTTCTATTGACGGTGATGATATTTGTTATCATAACTATTTTGATATCTCTATTGCAGTATCGACACCTCGCGGGTTGGTAACGCCGGTACTTAAAGATACTGATTCATTAGGTATGGCAGGTATTGAAAGTGGTATTAGAGCACTTGCTCTTAAAGGTCGTGATGGTAAATTGACTATGGCTGAGATGCAGGGCGGAAACTTCACTATTACTAATGGTGGCGTGTTTGGTTCTTTATTGTCGACACCCATTTTAAATCTCCCACAAAGCGCTATTTTGGGTATGCACAAAATCCAAGACAGGCCTATGGCAGTGAATGGCAAAGTAGAAATTTTACCAATGATGTATTTAGCATTGTCTTACGATCACCGCATTATTGATGGTAAAGAGTCTGTTGGCTTTTTGGTGACCATCAAAGAAATGTTGGAAGATCCT
>CAZMDX010000428.1:0-10391 GCA_964564805.1 uncultured Pseudoalteromonas sp.
ATTTGAACAAAATAAAATTGTTAACAGAAGCTGTAAAATATGCAATTCAGATCAACAAAATGTTAATTTAGATCCGAAAACTTTTGATTTAAAACGTAGTTTTCGTGTGAAAAGGATAATAACAAACACAACAGAACATAATAAGACATCGTCTTTGTAAGCTATCGCGGTTTGTTGCATTCTTTTTAAAGGTACGTTTGAAAATATAAATAATCTGAATGAAAGTAAGCAATAACAAAGGTACAGCAACCTAATCTTAACAGCATCACTATCCGTTAATACATCTGCGATTGCGGGACTTGCAGCGGTAAATGGTTTAGCGGCGCTAATTACGTCGGCCAATATTGCGGTGTTATTAAAAATAAAATCAGATTCTTCAGTCTCAAAGAAGTACAGACATATTGAAAGCGATGCAATCATGATTTAGCGCACGAAAATATTTTAGATGGACTACTAAAACACTAAAAAATTGCATTTTAATTTTACGTCACAAGGTTTGTCAAAGTAAGGACTGTCAGTGGACAACATTCAGCCTGTTATTAAAAACTGTCGTAGTGGCAGTATGTTTGCCAATCCAGTTACACATAGTGATGATCAGCTTGTGCAAGCTATTAACAACAACCTTTAAGCACGCTTTGTTCAAGTTTATTGATTAGATTTTGTTAGTTAGGTGTTTATTTTACTAATAATGTTGAGATATCCGACGAATATGATTTTCTAATCCATTATTTAACAAATGGTGTGATGTACGTTTTAAAATAAACATCACCTTTATGTATAAATTTCCTTTATATCTTGTGCATAGTGAATAGGCCTAGATTTGACATTACCAACAGTCGCATAGTTATTTTGGTAAAAATTAAAATAGTATTCTGTCGACATGATTTTAAATAAACTATGTCACCCTTTTTTATAAAAAATAATTATACGAGTAGTCAAACGCGGCTGGGTAGTAATCGTTCACAATGAATGAAGTAGCTAAGTGTGGGCTAATTCACTGAAATAAACTTTTATGTTGATTTCAGCTGATAAACAAACTTTGTGGGCAATTCAATAGTCAATCAAACATGAGTTTCTAATTTTGGGGTTTCAAATATTTGGGTAACACCAGTTTCATATTTTTAAACCACAAAGATGTTATTTTAATAAGAACAACATGTTGGGCGAAACTGGGGTTACCTGACCGATTAAGAACTACAAGAGCATCAAGATGCCCTGTCGTTACTTTTAAACAAAGACAATGCTTACTTGCCCTGCCAACTTTTCAAGAGTTGATCATAGGCAACCGTCTGGCCCTGTGGTTTTTCATTCGCTAATTTAGCTTTTGGCGAACCAGGTTGCGCTAACCAGTATTCAGCATCTCTTGGTTTATTTAACTTGGGTCCACACTCACCTTGCACCTTAGCTCGCTCCAGTCGGCGCATCACTTTGTCTTGCGCTGCGGCCAGTCCGTCTAAAGCTTTTTGCGCTGAACTCTCGCCACTAGCTACATCAGAAATATACTTCCACCATAGTTGTGCAAGTTTTGGATAATCTGGCACGTTGGTGCCTGTGGGAGTCCATTGTTTACGGGCTGGGCTTCGATAAAATTCGACTAACCCGCCAAGCATGGGTGCCACGTCAGTCATTTGTTGTGAGTTAATATCAGATTCACGGAAAGGTGTTAAGCCCACTAAGGTCTTTTTCAATGATACTGTTTTAGACACAGTAAATTGAGCGTACAACCAAGCGGCCAAACGACGTTTATCTGGTGTTGAATTTAAGAAAGTCCAAGCACCTGTATCTTGATAACCCAGTTTCATACCTTCCTCCCAGTAGGGTCCTTTTGGTGAGGGAGCCATTCGCCATTTAGGGGTTCCATCTTCGTTCACTACCGGTAGCCCTGGCACATTCATACTGGCAGTAAAAGCGGTGTACCAAAATATTTGCTGCGCAATGGCACCTTGTGCTGGCACTGGGCCTGATTCAGAAAAAGTCATACCCTGTGCTTCTGGTGGCGCATATTGGCGTAACCAATCCACATATTTTTGGGTGGCGTAAACAGCTGCAGGGCCGTTGGTTGCTCCCCCTCTGGACACACTAGAGCCCACTGGTTGGCAGCCCTCCACGCGAATACCCCATTCGTCCACAGGTAATCCGTTGGGTATACCTACATCACCTGCGCCTGCCATTGAAAACCACGCGTCAGTAAATCGCCATCCAAGAGACGGATCTTTTTTCCCGTAGTCCATGTGACCATAAACGGGCTGACCATCAAGTATTTTCACTTTCTCACTGAAAAACTCGGCAATATCTTCATAGGCAGACCAATTAACTGGTACACCTAATTCATAGCTATATATCTCTTTGAATTTACTTTTTAAATCTGCACGCTCAAACCAATCGGCTCTAAACCAATACAGATTGGCAAATTGTTGGCTGGGTAACTGATAAACTTTACCATCTGGACCAGTGGTAAAACTTAAACCAATGAAGTCTTCTAAATCTAAAGTGGGTAATGTTAAGTCTTTGCCATCACCGGCTATCATATCTGAAATAGGCACTACTTTACCGTAGCGAAAGTGTGTGCCTATTAAGTCTGAATCATTGACATAGGCATCATATATATTCCGACCCGATTGCATTTGAGTTTGTAGTTTTTCGACTACGTCACCCTCTTGGATCAAATCATGAGTAATATTGATGCCAGTAATTTCACTGAATGCCTTGGCTAATACCTTGGACTCATATTCATGTGTCGCGATGGTTTCTGAGGCAACGTTGATGTTCATACCGGCGAAAGGTTTAGATGCTTCGATAAACCAACGCATTTCCAGCAACTGTTGCTCTTGCGTCAAGGTAGAGTCAGTAAACTCACTTTTTAGCCAACGTTTTGCAGCATTTTCGTCAGCCTTAGCGGGATGAACCGAAAGGCCAAGGGTTAACATCAAACTGGCTAGTTGTATTTTCTTTTGCATACTATTCCCTAGATTTTTATTTTACAATTACCAAATTACTGGCAATGAATAGATTGGACAGACGTCAACGTTTAGGTCAACCCCAGCGAAGTAGCGCCGCCATCAGTAATACCGAAATACTAAAGGCTACCCATAAAGTTAAATCGGTTAAGCCCAGAAAAAGTAAGTGCACAAATGCACTGCTTAATAACCCGATAAATAACCTGTCACCACGCGTAGTGGATATAGGCAGCCAACCTTTACGTTCAACACATGGCTTACGGATTTCCAAAACAGTCATAACTAACAACAGACTGGCGATACCAACAAAAAACAAAGCACTGGGCATAGTCCATGCCATCCAGCTCAACATGTTTTTTTACTCCATTTTAGGTGAACGTTCATTTACACCCTCCCCAAAGCAAAACCTTTGGCAACATAGTTACGCACGAACCAAATAACCAATATACCTGGTAAAATAGTCAGCACTCCTGCGGCAGCTAAAACCCCCCAATCGATACCTGCAGCGCCAACAGTACGAGTCATAATGGCAGAAATAGGCTTGGCATCGACCGACGTTAACGTTCGCGCCAAAAGTAATTCGACCCAAGAAAACATAAAGGTAAAAAAAGCGGTAACCCCTATGCCAGAGCGGATCATGGGGATAAATATTTTAATGAAAAAATGTCCAAAACTATAACCATCGATATACGCAGTTTCATCAATTTCACGAGGCACACCGGACATAAAACCTTCCAAAATCCATACTGCGAGAGGGATAGTAAACAAGCAGTGTGCTAATGCTACCGCTAGGGGTGTATCGAATAATCCCACCGATGAGTACAATTGAAAAAACGGTAATAAAAATACTGCTGGCGGAGCCATACGGTTACTCAGCAACCAAAAAAATAAATGTTTATCACCCACAAATTTATAACGACTGAATGCATACGCTGCGGGGAGCGAAACCAGCAAAGTGATCACCAGATTCATTGCCACATAAGTAATAGAATTAACATACCCCATATACCAGCTTGCATCAGTAAAAATGATGATGTAATTGTCAAACGTAAAATCTGTTGGCCATAGTGTTAGTTGGCCCAAAATTTCATCATTGGTTTTAAACGACATATTCAGCAACCAATAAATAGGTAAAAGTACAAATATTAGATAAGTGAACATGCCAACGTTACGTTTACTTATCATATTTGTTTCCACTTTCAGATTTTTCCAACTGTGTGATGGTAGTAAAAAACAACCAGGACACCAGTAACACTATTAGAAAATATACCAGAGAAAATGCCGCAGCTGGGCCAATATCAAACTGACCGATGGCCATTTGAGTCAGGGTTTGACTCAAGAAAGTGGTTGAGGTGCCGGGGCCACCGCCAGTCAATACGAAGGGTTCAGTATAAATCATAAAACTGTCCATAAAACGCAGCAACACACCTATCACCAACACATTTCTTAGGCGTGGTAGCTGAATATAACGAAATATTGCCCAGCCTGATGCGCGATCTATTTTAGCCGCTTGATAATAAGCATCAGGAATTGCTCGCAACCCTGAGTAACACAGCAAGGCGACAAGAGACGTCCAATGCCATACATCCATCAGCAACACCGTTAACCAGGCATCTAACGGGTTAGAGGTGTAGTTATAGTCGAAGCCTAAATTATTTAAGGCCCAACCAAATAACCCTATGTCTCCCCGAGCGAAGACTTGCCAAATGGTGCCCACTACATTCCAAGGGATAAGTAATGGTAACGCCAATAAAATAAGCACAGCTGACGCCTGCCAACCGCGTGTGGGCATCATTAATGCCACAGCTATACCCAGAGGAATTTCAATAATGAGCACAGAAAACGAAAAACCAAACTGACGTAATAATGAATCATGTAAACGCGTGTTGCGTAACGTTTCTTGATACCATTCAACACCTACAAAATAAGCAGTATTTTGGTCAAAAATATCTTGTAGTGAATAGTTCACTACTGTCATCAGAGGAATAATAGCCGAAAATGCCACCAGCAAAAACATCGGTAAAACTAACCACCAAGCTTTATTATTGGGTACTTTATTCATAGTTTCCGGCCTTGTTCTCGCTCTTGTTAACGAGAAACGGTTCACCCGCTAAGTACTCGTCTATATACAATTTCAACCATTGAACAGGAAAAACCAAATACACTGTAGCGCCGCTAAACTGCATTTTTTCAGCGACACGCACCTGCATTTCAAGTCCGTCAAAATCGACCATCACAAGTTGGTAACTGCCTAGATGCTGCACAGATAAAATACTGGCGGGGAAACTATCCACTTCAGATATTTCACTCAATTTTATAAATTCGGGCCGGATGCCTAGCTTAAGGTTAGTCGAATGGCTGCCTAGTAATGCGGCTTGCTGTAATTCACTAATAATTATGGGAGTGTTCTGGTAAAAAACTCGATTTTCATTTTTATTACTTTTCTCACTTTTTTTAATTGGAATAAAATTCATGCCGGGGCTACCAATAAAATATCCAACAAATGTGTGATTGGGCCGCTCAAATAGTTCTTGTGGGCTTCCAAATTGCACGATTTTCCCTTGGTACATCAAGGCTATTTCATCAGCAAATGTGGCAGCTTCTAACTGATCGTGAGTAACATACAACATGGTAATGTTTAACTGCTCATGGATCTGTTTGAGTTTGCGTCTTAATTTCCACTTCAGATTCGGGTCAATGACAGTAAGAGGTTCATCAAATAAGATGGCTGATACGTCTTCACGTACTAGACCTCGCGCCATTGAAACTTTTTGTTTCTGATCAGCACTTAAATTTTTAGCCTTCTTATCAAGACAGTCCGTTAATTCCAACAAGTCGGCAATTTCACGTACTTTTTCATTTATCAGCGCTTTTGGCATTTTTATATTTTTAAGGGGAAAAGCTAAGTTTTCTGCCACTGTCATGGCATCGTACACCACAGGGAATTGGAATACCTGAGCGATATTACGTTTTTCTGGGCTTAACGCATTGACTACTCGGTCGTCAAATAACACTTCGCCTTGTGATGGACTAAGCAAGCCTGAAATAATATTTAACAGGGTAGATTTTCCGCAACCTGATGGACCCAACAACGCATAGGCGCCACCTTGATTCCAGACATGATCCAAGGCTTGAATAGCATAGTCTTGAGGGTGAGTTTGTGGGTCACGGGGTTTTGTTAAATAACTATGAGCAAGTCCTTTAAGAGTAATAGTAGCCATTATATTGTTCCTGCAGATAAAGTATCTGGCCAGCGAATTGCGTTACCTTCAAGGTCGAACACAAAAAGATCCTCTAAGGGTAAAAAGATGTCAATGTCACTACCTGTCCGAAAACTCATAATAGATAATATATGCATAGTCCAGCTCAAATTTGTTTGACCCGAGTCGACACTGGCTTCTATGTGAAGATAAGTTTCTGAGGCACTGATTTCAGCTAAATCAACCTTGACTCTAAGAGCAATATTAGCTGCGTTATTTACTTGCAAAACAATATGATTAGGTCGGATTGCAAACTGGTACTGGCCATTTGGCAAATTATTTAAGTGACTGATGCTAGTAAGATTTGTAGGGCTCTGAATTTGCAATACGCCATTGTCTACACTGGCAGAAAAAACGTTTAAAGGTGGCTCACTGTATAAATCAGCGGCAAACAAATTTATTGGCTTAGCAAATTGCTGCTGCGCGCCGCCAGTCTGCAATACTTTTCCTTGATGGAGCAAAGTAGTGGTTCCGCCTAAGGCCAAGGCTTCATGAGCTTCAGTTGTGGCATAAATGGCAATAGTTTCTCGGGTTTTAAACAACGTTTTTAATTCACTCCGAAGCTCTTCACGAAGTTTGTAATCTAAATTCACCAAAGGTTCGTCAAACAATACAATGCCTGCGTCTTTAACTAGCGCACGGGCCATGGCACAGCGCTGTTGTTGTCCTCCTGAAAGCTCTAGAGGCATACGACGCAGATATTCCCCGATATGTAACATATCAGCGATGTGTTTGACACGTCTCGTAATTTCGCTAGCGGATACCTTTGCCAGCTGCAAAGGAGAAGCAATATTTTCCCAGACGGTCAAGTGAGGATAATTAATAAACTGTTGATAAACCATAGACAAACCACGTTTTTGAACAGCAACACCGGTTACATTGAGCTCGTTATAAAACACTTGCCCATGACTTGGTTTATCTAAACCGGCAAGCACTCTTAACAAAGATGTTTTTCCAGCTAACGTCCGGCCTAACAGCACATTGAATGAACCAGCTTCAAACCTGAGTGAAATATCTTCTAGATAACTTTGCTCTTCCACCATCAAGCTGACATCTTTTAATTCTAGCGCCAACTGACACTCCATCACTTCAATTTATTAATCAAAAACATAACATAATCAAACCTGCAACAAGTTGCTTTATATTGATATGTATTCATAACAGCTCAACACATTTCTATAAATGCATCGACAAAACGTTGCGGAGACTCAGCGTCCACATTGAAATATAACGATGGCTCAATTAACTCAATTTCTATGACCGCAAACTCAGTTTCATGTCGTACTAAATCTATGCGTGCATACAATACATCTGCCGGTAAAGCGGCTAAACAGTGTCTTGCAGTCGTTAACATCTGTTCGCATGGTTGAATCGATTTTAGTTGTCCGCCATGCTCTTCTTGCACTCTGAAATCGCCTAATCCAGGTTGTTTTAAAATACTATGACTATATTGCCCTGCAAAATAAAAAAGTGAGTATTCACCCTCATCAATTATGCCATTTAAAAAAGGCTGCAGCATGAATTCACGTTCTGAAAAAACAGTTTTCAGTAGGTCTGCTTGCTCTTTAAGGACTTTTGCTGTCAACCTGTATGTATGATCTGCGTTAGCACTAACCAGAGGTTTTAGGACTATTTCTGATGTATTAAAATGACTAAACCCAAGTTGCAATTCAGCCAACGAAAAAGAATCAAACCAAAGTGTAGGTACAATATTAATATCTTGGTTTTGCAAATCCTTTAAGTAGCTTTTACTGATGTTCCACTCAACAATTTTTAAGCTGTTTTGTAATTTAGCGGATGAGGCCTCAATACGCTGCAAACACGCCATGAACGCTTCAACATCATCTTGATAATCCCAGGCTGTGCGGATCACCACCACATCATAAACATTCCAATCAACATCAGTTTTTCGCCAAGATACTTCTTCGACTAACCATCCGGCTAATTTTAGCGGTTCAAATAACATTTGGTCGTAATAAAAGAAGTCTTCGAGACTGTCCATGGATAAAAATGCACAATGTTTCATAAGTGTCTTCTCTACTGTATTTTTGATCGAACGTTATCATAATAAACCCAAACGTTTATTTCACTACAGTTCGTAAAATTTTTATAACACTAAGTTAACCATAACTACTCATAAATCATACATTTTTACAAATGAGCTTATGTATCTTGCTTCGTGTAAGTTAGTATATGTCAATCAGATTTGGCGTTAGAGAAAAGCAGTATGAAAAATAAGTGGCTTAAAGGAATATTACCCCTAGTGATACTGGCGATTGGTTTTGGCGGAATGTCAGCTATAGAAGCCTCTGGCGAAAAAGATGAAGATAATGAGCCAGTAGACATCCGACCCACGGTAAAAATAGAAACCGCTATGGCTGAAGATTATCAAGTTAGAATAACCAGCCACGGTGAAGTGCGCCCATTAGAAAGTACGATGGTTTCGGCGCAAGTATCAGGCGAAGTGCTTAGTTGGCACCCTAATTTTGTACCGGGTGGTTTAGTTTTTCGTGGTGACACCTTATTTACTATTGAGTTGGACACGTATGAGGCCGCATTGTTGCAAGCCGAGGCTGACCTTAGCTTAGCTAGAGCGAACTTAATTGAGGAACAAGCAAAGGCAGAAGTGGCTGAACGAGAAGCAAAAGGCAGCAAAGTATCTGACCTGTATTTACGTAAGCCACAAATGCTTAGTGCCCAAGCGTCTATAAAATCAGCACAAGCAAGATTTAAAATAGCCCAACGAGACTTAAATAATTGTGCCATTAAAGCACCATATGATGCGCTGGTAGTTAGCCGTGACCTAGGGGTCGGACAATACGTTAATCAAGGTTCTCAAATAGGGGAGCTTTATAATATCGAATCAGCAGAAATATCTATCCCTATTGCAGGTTTTGATAAAGAGTTTTTACCTAGTGACATTACTCAACACAAAGCGACTATTAGTACTAAGGGTTACAACGCTATTACTCGTGAAGGAAAAGTTGCACGTGATTTAGGTATTATCGATCAAAGCACACGCATGAGTCAGCTGGTAGTGAGAATCGAAGATCCTTACGGCTTAAAATCATCTGTACCACCATTAAAATTTGGACATTATGTAGAGGTTAGTTTTGCTGGAAAAACGCTAAATCAAGTTTATCGTTTACCTCAAGAATTGGTGACTAACCGTATTATATGGTTGTTAGACGAAGATCAACAAATGCAGCCTCGACGGGTTGAAATTTTGCGTGAGGAGGGTGCATATTTCTTGATCAGCGAGGGTTTACAAAATCAAGATACATTAGTGACTACTCTGCCCGAATACCCTCAAAAAGGGATGAAAGTCAAAATTGCCAAGCCTAAAAAAGACTTAGTCGTTCAGAAATTATTATAAGGGCAACATCATGACCACTGAAAACACAGGCAATTTGACTACCGAACCACAAACTCCTGAGCCAAAACAAACAGGTTTAATTGCGTTTTTTGCTAACAACTCTGTTGCCGCCAATTTAATGATGATGTTTATTATTATTATGGGGATTTTTAGTTATTTCACCATTCAGCGGCAGATGTTTCCTAACTTTGAAATTAACTATATTACTGTTAGCGCCGTCTATCGGGGCGCTTCACCTCAAGAGATTGAGCAAAGTATTCTCATTAAAATGGAAGAAGTGCTCAAAGACATCACTGAAATAAAAGAGAGTGTATCCCGTGCAAGTCGTGGTAGTGGCTCAATTTCTTTAGAAATAGAGCCAGACGAAGACTTATCTGAGGTGTTAGACAAAGTGAAGGCTAGAATAGACAGTATTGCTACTTTTCCTGCTGAAATGGAGCCGCCTAACATATCCCAAATTGAATTTCGCCAGGACGTGATTGAGATGGCACTAGTGGGTGACCTGCCAATAAGTGATTTAAAACCCATTGCCAAACAAGTTGAAGATGAGTTGATGGCACTAAAAAACGTATCATTAGTTCAATTAGAAGCTCCCGAAGATGAGATAGCCATAGAAATTAAACCGGAAACATTACGTAAATATAATTTATCTATTGCTGATGTTACCCAAGCGATTAGACGTTTTTCTGCAGATATCTCCGCCGGACAGTTGCGCACAGATTCAGGTGTGGTTGCAATAAGAGTAGAAAATCAACTCTATACGGGTGATGAGTTTAGAAAAATACCAGTCAAAATAGG
>CAZMDX010000429.1:0-9774 GCA_964564805.1 uncultured Pseudoalteromonas sp.
ATTTTAATAATAAATTTAGTCGTTAAATCATGTCAGGCCTCTTATGTTAGCTAATATTTCTCCTTACAAACTACATCAACTAAAAGTAGTGGTATTAACAGGTGCAGGCATTTCTGCCGAATCTGGTTTAAAAACATTTAGGGATAGCGATGGCTTATGGGAAAATCATAGTATTCAAGACGTAGCTACCCCTGAAGGGTTTAGACGAAATGCTGAGTTAGTCTATCGATTTTACAATCAAAGAAGACGTCAATTACTTAGTCCAAGTGTTCAACCTAATAAAGCTCATTTAGCGCTAGCAAAATTAGAAAAAGCATTGGGAGATAACTTTACTTTGGTCACCCAGAATGTAGATAACTTGCATCAAAGAGCAGGCAATAGAAATGTGTTACACATGCATGGAAGTTTGTTATCTGCTAGGTGTCTAGCTTCGGATAAATGTAGCGATGTATTCACTAATTTAGACAATCGTAATCAGTGTGTTTGTTGTCAGCCTGCAAGCATCATGCGGCCAGATATTGTTTGGTTTGGTGAAATGCCAAAACATATGCCTCAAATTGAAGCTCTATTGAATGACGCCAATCTGTTTGTTTCTATTGGAACATCTGGGACTGTCTATCCAGCAGCAGGGTTCGTTAGCCAGGCGATTCATCATGGCGCTTACAGTATAGAATTAAATTTAGAGCCAAGCTCAGGTCATAATGAATTTGATGAAAAACATTACGGGCTGGCAAGTGAATTGGTCAGTCAATTTGTCGAAAAATTACTAAAAGGTCTTAAAGTTGATTGAATACGTACAACATTATTGGTTAGAGTTTTTAACTATAGCTAGTGTGCATTTGTTGGCTGTTGCTAGTCCTGGCCCTGACTTTGCTATCGTTTTAAAACACAGCATTAGTTATGGTCGAAGAGCAGCGATTGTTACTAGTATAGGAGTTGGCGTTGGTATATTAATACATGTTGCTTATTCACTGTTAGGAATTGGAATTTTAATAAAAACTACACCTGTGCTGTTTCAAATATTCAGTTATGTTGCTGGCGCTTATCTCTTGTTTTTAGGTTGGGGAGCGATAAGAAGCCCTGCGCCAAAAAGTATAGGTAATGTGGAAGTTGAAAACGTTCTTCAACTTATTTCTGATAAAAAAGCTTTTATGGTGGGTTTCTTAACTAATGGTTTGAATCCAAAAGCAACATTATTCTTTTTATCGGTATTTGCTGTCGCTGTTTCACCAGACACGCCAAATGTCGTCAAACTTGGATATGGTCTGTATTTAGCGGTGGCTACCGGTATTTGGTTTTGTGTACTTTCATTATTTTTAAGCTCTAAGAAAGTCACTCAATTTATTGGCAAAAAGGGGTATTGGTTTGATAGAGTTATGGGTGTTGTTTTGATTATGTTGGCGATAAGATTGGTTATGCCTGTATAGTTCGCCTTTGTAAAGTCATGCAGTAGAGTCAGTCATTAGGAATATAAGTGGAAGAAAAAAAGCAGTTTAAAATACAAGGCGGAAGCCTAGAAAAATCCTTAATGGGTGAGACCCAAATAGATCTAAAAGCAGTCGCCAAAGAGGCATGGGATTTATCAAAAAACACTAAAACTGCAGTTTTGCATGGTGTGTTGCTGTTATTTTTTATTGCCTTAATATTTGCTTGGGCATTGCAATCAGTATTTGGCATAACCGATTTGAATATTGCGCCTCCGCGTATGATCATTTCTCTCAAAGTAGCAGGGATTATCGTCACTACACCTATAATAGCTACTATGTTCTTATTAGGCATTTCACATAGCGTTGGGGTCAAACCAAGATTTCTATCTATTTTAAAAAATGTGACAAGTTCAGTTTTGGTGATTTTATTAGCGTTGTTGTTAGCTGCGATGTCTGATTTAGGGTCATTTGTAGGTTCTCAAATCAATGTGTTGTTAGGTATGTTGATCATATTTTATATCAACCTTGCTACAGGCTTTTCAATCATGTTGTTAATTGAAAAAAAGCTAGCTCCTAGTCAATGTGTGGTCCAATCGTTAAAAGTATTTCACAAATATTGGATGCCTCTTACTTTGTTTTATTTAGCATATTACTGTTGTTTGATATTAGGTGCTTTGTCATTTGGTTTTGCATATATCTGGATAATCCCATTTTTTATTAATATGAAAGGTATATTATATAGGGAGTTATTTGGCGTTAAAGTTCGTGATGGGAATAATAAATCCGATCAAGATGAGGCAGTATTTCATGCGTAATCTGACTAAATTAGTTATTGTAAGTATTGCTATAGTTATGAATACAGTAATATTAATTGTTTTTCTTCAGCAGTTTAAATCGACAGATACAGCAGAAGACATTATTAGCCTTGATGGTTTACACGTAACCACTTTAGGCACAAGTATGGAAGATGTACCCAGTTTTGCTGATTATGATAATGTAATTGAGAAGAAACGTGCATTCTTCGCTTATTTACAGCCTGAAATTCAAAGACAGAATGATATCGTTTTAAAAGAGCGCCAAATGGTATTGGCGTTACACTCAATGATTTTGGAAAATAAACAGCTTAATAAACATCATCAAAAAGTATTTAGTAAGCTAATAGCAAAGTACCAGTTCTCGGGTGATAAAGAGTTACCCTTGGAACAGGCTATAGAAATGTTAATTAGGAGAGTCGATTGCATACCAGAAGCTCTTATTCTGGTTCAAGCTGCGAATGAATCTGGTTGGGGAGCCTCAAGGTTTGCCCAACAGGGTTACAATTTTTTTGGTCTTTGGTGTTTTAGAAAAGGCTGCGGTTTTGTACCCAAACAACGCGATGATGGTGCAAAACATGAGGTTGCGAAGTTTACTGACCTATCTCACGCGATTATGACATACATGCGTAATCTTAATCGTCACTATGCTTATAAAGACTTAAGGATGATTAGAGAAAGTCTCAGACAGGACGGAAAGCCAGTCACAGCAATAGCCTTGGCTTCAGGTTTATTAAGTTACTCTGAACGAGGACAGGAATACATTGACGAGCTGAAAAGCATGTTACGGGTAAATAGAAAACATATGGTAATATCAGGTTGAAAATAACACTTTTTATTTTAGGATTTATATTTTTAAGCCCACATGTAGTTGCAGAAACCTTAGATGTGGAGTACTCGAGTTTTTACAGCCACGTAAAGAAACTTGATGACCCAAATACTGACGCATTGAGGTTTGCCTTTGGTTTTGTGCACATCGCTGACAAACGTTTGTGTCATATTAGCAGCGCACAAATAACGACTCAAAAACAAACGCTTGCCTTAACAGTAGAAAATAATAATCGTTTTACTGTTCCTACAGATAAAATTTTAAAAATGGCAAGGGCCAAGGTGGTCATCGAATTAGATGATCAGGCGAATCAATGCGACATGTCGGTGCAGTTAGAAACGTTACCAAGTTTTTTGAAAACACAATATAACCATGATGAGTTATTATTGTTGTTTAACCAGTATCAGGCATTTTTTGATGAGATGGGAGGGTTTTTATCTTTTATGATGCCTGCACCTGAAGGTTTATTATTTCACTTTGAAGAAGGCAAAAAATTACCAGAAGAGCTGCAGAGTTTAGTCGATGAAAAAGGTGCGTTAACCTTAAGTGAAGCATGGTTGATGCAGAAAAAAAGTTTGTTTTTACCTAATAAGCCGTTACGCATAACCGCGATTGTTGAAAAGTAAGTTTCTAACTAATGAGATTAGCTTTGATGATGATACACAGGGCCATAATCTGCCCTGTGTATCGATCTGATTGGTTCTACATTATCCTAGAAAACAGACGTCTGCTTCCACTAGTACTTCGGTTTCTACGCATGTTAGAACGTAACTCTGTTCTTTTACTTTCCAACCAACTTTCGCGATTCACATTAGCTTCAGTACCACGTCGATTTTCTTCAGTGGTTCTATATTTACAGAATTGCTTATAGGCTGCCAAATCTTGTGACAACTCTTGAATGACCAATTCAATCATAATGGCGTCATCCACAAAACCCAAACCTGGGATATTGTCGGGAACTAAATCTTCTGGTTCACTAAAATAAGCCAAGGAGGTTAAAATTTCATTCTTTTCATCTTCAGGCATTTGCCATTCTGAATCTTCTAGGGCGGATATGAGCGTTTCTAAAGATTCCATTCTATGTTTTACAAAATCAGGCAAATTCGCCTGTTCCATTTCCGCGCAAACGGCACGTGCTTTTTTTAAAACTTCAGCCGGTGGATACTCACTGGCTTTTTGCATAGCTGCTTTCATCATTGAACGAAAATGGTCTAGGTCACTGTCAGAAAGTTCGAAACTAATTTGAATAGGCATGTTGGCATTCCTTGTTTTATTGCTAGGCATCTACCTTAATGAGCAGCCGCGAGTCTGTCAATTGCGTTATTCAAGTATCATACTTATTCATACCCTAATTGATACTTAATTTGGTCTGCAACTCTATGCACACTAGCCCGACCATGTTCAATTAGTTCTTTTGCCCGATAAAACTCCATCATGCCAAAGTCGCGCAGTTGTGGTTCTATTAATATATCAGGTGGATCGCCTGCTAAACGAGACCGGGTGACTCTCGCAGATAAAATATCTAATGAACCTGTCATAGCATTAATAATAGAAGGGGCGGGAGGGACTACTTCGTGGTCCTTAGCAATTAACTCTTCTTGTTTTGCCTGATCTACGTTAGCAGGTTCTAAGATGTCTAGATATTCCTTAGTTAAAAATCCTTCATTTGAAACTGAGTCCTGGCCTTCAGACTCGGCATCTGAGTCCGCACTTTTTTTAAACCATTGTTGAATTTGTTGTTGGCTACGCTTAAAAAAATCAGTCGTCTTTTTTTGATTATTCCCATGGTCAAATGGATTAGCGACTAAAGATTGAGGTCTGAAATCTGCACTTAAGTTAACTGCGATAACAACATCGGCTCCTAACAATCTGCACATGTTAACGGGTACGGGGTTAACCACTCCACCATCAACTAACCATCTATTTTTAAACAACAATGGCGGAAATAAACCGGGGATAGCACAAGACGCTTTGACAGCTTCAATTACAGAACCACTTAAGAAATTGACTTCACGGCCGCTATAAAGATCTGTGGCAACAGCTGCAAACGGTTTATTTAATTCTTCAAAGGTTTCAAAACTGAAATTCTCTTGTAGTGCTTGAAATACTTTCAGTCCACTCATCAGTCCTCCTTTATGAAATCCTACTCCCATTAAAGCGTACACTTGCCAATCTGTTAGGCTTTCGACCCATTCGGCTAATTCAGGTAATTTTCCAGAAGCAAATGAGGCGCCAACATATGAACCTATTGAGCATCCAGACACGATATCTATATTGATGCCCATTTCTTCTAGTGCTTGTATGACACCTATATGTGCCCATCCACGAGCAGCACCGCTACCTAATGCTAAACCGATCTTCATTTATTTACCCCTTATCCTAAATGTTTGTAATGGTTAGAGGTATGACCAAAGATGTGGCTTTAATCGATATGTTTGTATCTTGTGAGATGAGATCGGGTGGATCAAAACCAATATCACCATTTTCAAACGGTAATGATTGTGTTTTTAAACCGACAAAGTCAAATTGACTGTTATCAGCCAAGTGTGAAGGCACCACATGTTGTAATGCTTTTGACATAGACTCTATTCTGCCTGGAAAACGTTGTTGCCAGTCTTGCAACATACTTTTAATCACTTTTCTTTGCAGGTTTTCTTGGGAGCCGCAGAGGTTGCAGGGAATGATCGGGAATTCAAGGTATTGCGAATAAGCAGCAATGTCTTGCTCGGCGCAATACGCCAACGGCCGGATCACCATTTGTTTGCCATCATCACTGACTAATTTAGGTGGCATTGATTTTAATTGACCTCCATTAAACATGTTCAGAAATAGTGTTTCTAACATATCATCTCTATGATGGCCTAGTGCAATTTTAGTGGCTTTTAAACGTGTGGCGGTATTGTATAGAATTCCTCGACGCAAACGAGAGCATAGTGCGCAGGTTGTTTTACCCTCTGGCACCTTATCTATCACGATTGAATAGGTGTCTTCTTCAACCACTTCAAAATCGACACCAAGCTGAGTCAGATATTCTGGTAGTATGTGCTCTGGGAAACCAGGCTGTTTTTGGTCGAGGTTCACCGCAATAATACTAAAAGAAATGGGTGCTACTTTTTGCATATGTAACAACATATCCAACATCGTGTAGCTATCTTTTCCGCCAGACAGGCAGACCATCACTTTGTCGCCATCTTCAATCATATTAAAATCAGCTATCGCTTTGCCTGTATAGTGCCTAATTCGCTTTTGTAATTTATTGAAGCTTAAGGAGTGTTTTTGATTAATGCTGGATAATTGATTCATGTGGACTGCTTATGTTTTGTCGACTAAAAAGGTTGTAACCCTTGTGTTGTTGAGCAATTATACTTAAAAAATCTTTGTTTCTAAACTAAACCTTTATTTATTGGATATGTTGTTTTTATGTGTTGTTTGTATGTCTTATAGTTTATCAATAAAAAATCTTTTTTTTACATGGCCAAAACAGAGTGATTTTGCCCTAAACATTCCTGATTGGAAGGTGAAAACAGCAGAGAACGTTTTTTTATATGGACGTTCAGGTGAGGGAAAGTCTACGTTACTAAATTTAATTTCTGGCATTGAAAGTCGGTATACTGGCAACATACAAGTCTTAGGGCAAGACATGACTGAATTAAGCCAAACTCAAAAGGATACCTTTAGAGCGAATAATATTGGCATAATATTTCAACAATTTAATTTATTGCCTTACCTAACAGCCGAACAAAATATACTTTTGGCACAACGATTTAAAAATACTAATCACACGCCACAGTCTGACCAGTTAGCCTCTATTTGTGATCGTCTAGAATTAAGCTGTCATTTACTCAGACAAAAATCCATTGAATTAAGTGTCGGTCAACAACAGCGTGTAGCAGTCGCAAGAGCTTTATATGGATCCCCAGAGTTGATTATTGCCGACGAACCTACCTCGGCGTTAGACACCCAAACCAGAGAACAATTTATCCATCTACTTCTAGATTGCGCTCAATATTCAACGGTTATATTTGTTAGTCATGATATGTCTTTGGCGTCTCATTTTGATCAACAGCTTGGTTTAGCACAGTTGCAGCTTAAAAGGAGTGAGACTGATGTTATTTAAATTGGTGCTGGCAAGTTTATGGTCACGGCGAGTTATGGCCATCCTAACGTGTACATCAATCGGGATCAGCATGCTGGTACTAATCGGTGTTGAGCATTTACGCGCCGAGGTAAAAAATAATTTTGAACGGACAATATCGGGCGTTGATTTGATTGTAGGTAGCCGCACCAGTGGGGTCAATTTGTTATTGTTTTCAGTATTTAAAATTGGTAATCCTAGTAATAACATTCAATGGAATAGTTACCAAAATATTATTAACAAAAGCCAAGTTGCATGGTCGGTTCCCCTTTTGATGGGAGATTCTCATGAAGGATTTTCTGTTACTGGCACCACAAATGATTATTTTGAATATTTTAAATATGCTGACAAACAGAAAATTTCTTTCTTGCAAGGCGCACCTTTTAATCGTTTATATGAGGTAGTTTTAGGAGCAGATGTCGCTAAGAATTTAGGGTATAAACTTCACCAATCGATAGTGATGTCTCATGGCACAGGGAAAGTAAGCTTCACACATCACGACGATCATCCATTTAAAGTAGTGGGTATTTTAAATCCCACAGGCACACCCGCTGATCAATCTTTGTATATTCCTTTACAAAGCACCGACATTATTCACCAAGCAGGACATGTTGATGATGAACTGTTAGCTTCAGTGCCTTTAGGAGACAAATATCAACCACAGCTCAGTGCTTTTTTGTTGGGTAGTAAAAATAAAATTTCGGTTTTAAGTTTGCAGCGAAATATTAACCAATATGCACAAGAGCCACTGAGCGCCATTTTACCTGTTTTAGCTCTCCGGGAATTATGGAAAATAGTGGGTGCGGTGGAAATAACACTAACCGTTATTTCATGGCTGATTTTAGCTACTGCACTTATCTGCATGACTACTATGTTATTGGCATCCATGAAAGAAAGAGAAAGAGAATTAGCAGTATTACGATCATTAGGTGCTAAAGCTCATATCATTATTTTATTGATCGGGGCTGAGGCCCTATTGCTGACATTATTGGGTGCACTAGCAGGTTATTTATTAGTGACTATCACTTTGTTATTTGGACAACCATTACTTGAGAAACACTTTGCTTTATATATTAGCCCTTATGCGAACTTATTTGCCGTAGGACAATTCTTTTTAATCGCCGCTGTTGCAGCCATTTTATTATCTTTCATTCCAGCTGTTGTTGCTTATAAAAAATCATTACTGAGTGGCCTGAAACAATAGTGTGTTCTGAGCTACCTTCAACATTTGACTGGCGATACAAAACCATACGGTTTAATTGTCAGCACGTCACAATTGAGCTTATCTATAACATGTTCTGCGGTATTACCTAGCAACGCAGCTGAAATACCTTGCCGACCAATAGTGCCTAATACAACAAGTTCAGCATCTAATTCTTTTGCATACTGCGGGATTACGTCTTCTGGTAAACCAATAGCTACATGACAGTGTTGCGTGGTGATATGGTGTTTTTGACTATGGACCTTCATGCATTGTTCGTGATGTAACTTTGCAGACTCATCATAAGTTGTCGGATCAAACTCTGGGATCTCGATAACTATATTGGCGGGGGTACCAGGGGACGAGTTTACTAAATGAACATTTGAAGATAATAATTTAGCAAAATGTAATGCTTGTTTAGTAATTTCTTCGTTTAATGAATTGTGATGCTCGACATCCACACCGACATTAATTGCAGCCACTATTTGTCCTCCAGATGGCCAATCATGCTCTTTTACTAACAACACAGGAACAGGCGCTTTACGCATAATATGCCAGTCAGTAGGAGTGAAAATAACTGATTTTAATGAATCGTGTTGTTGGGTACCTTTGACAATTAAATCATAACCCTTCTCCATCACTTCATAAATGATGCTTTCGTAGGGACGATTGTGCCAGACAATTTTAACATCGATGCTAACTCCTTGAGTACTGAATTTTTCAGACACCAAATTAACCAGCCACTCAGTCCTATCATCAATCACCGCTTGGCGCATGTTTTCACGTTCGTCCATCGATAACATAGTGGTCATCTCGTATGAAAAGTCATAGATGGTTAAGAAAGCAGTGATACTGGCGCCATTGATGCTAGCGATTTCGATGGCTCTGGCCAAAGATTTCTGAGTCGAAAGTTCTGGTTCTATAACGGCGAGTATTTTCTGATAATTCATATCTGACCTTAGATAAAATTCAATAAAGAAGAATTAAAGTAAGCTTATGAAATTATTTAAGATTTTACCAGTTGTTAGCTCCAAAACCTGAGCGGAATTTATTTACAACTCATTTTTAAATTTACTGAATTGAACCGGAGATAGCATGAAATAATTGGTTTATGGAAAATAATATCAATAACGCTCCCATCACAATTTTTGCTTTAGGTGTTTGGATAACTTGCTGGACTTTATCGAACCCAGTAGCCATTAAAATCATTATTGGTAAGGTGCCTAGACCAAACCCTGCCATAATAGTTGCACCTTGTAAGGCCGAACCACTAGCTAAAGACCACGTCAGCACCGAGTAAACTAATCCACAAGGTAGCCACCCCCAAACCATGCCATAGGGTAGGGCGTGCAATGGGCTTTTAAAGGGTA
>CAZMDX010000430.1:0-5844 GCA_964564805.1 uncultured Pseudoalteromonas sp.
TAATAAAGTCATTAAAATAGAGCCACAGCATCAGTCAATTGAACAATCGATAAAGAATGTCGAACACTGCAGCAATAGTCAGTCACCTCAGAAATAAATGTATACGTAGATTCAAAGTATTTGAAAAATAGTAGACAACACACATAATAATTGGATAGAAGGTGCAACGCTAAAATAAGCTGATAATCTGCTTTGAAGGTTACAAAATTAAGGCACACAATAAATAATTGATATAAAATCTTTTTCTGATCTTGGTATTGATGTTCAGAGCATAAAACGTAAATTATTTTGTGTAAATCCATAACAAGAGCATGACATCAATCACGATTTCGTCCAAGTTTGTCATGACTACTTACCCAATGGCCACCAATTACAGCACAAGCTAAAGATATATCACCTGCAAGTACGGTTGCAGCAACTATTTCCGCTAACTTATTTGCTTTTCCGGTGCCATAACATCCGAGTATTTCTAGGCATTCCTTTTGTGTAGGTAAACCCGTGCCTCCTCCATAGGTAGCGACAATCAAAGAAGGCAGTGTAACTGAAAGATAAAAATCACCATTTTCAAATAACTCATGAGAGAGTAATCCTGCATGAGACTCGACTACATTAGCTTCATCTTGCCCAGTTGCAATAAACATTGATGCAATACCATTTGCTGAATGTGGCCCATTATAAGCAGCCCCTGCCATCATAGCTCCAGTATTAGCTAACACGGTCGCTCGGGCTAACATCTTGGTATCCACTTTCATGATCTTTTTTACTATATCTTTTTTAAGTACCACTTCTGCAATAACACGCTTACCTCTAGAATGCAGCATGTTCAAATGAGAGTGTTTTTTATCTGTATCCATATTTCCAGATAACAAATATTCACACTTACCAGGATACTTTTGCACAATCCATTCACAAGCTGCCAAAGTGGCTTTGCCCACCATATTTTGCCCAGCGGCATCACCTGTCGTATAATTAAATCGCAAATAACGGGTTTTTGATACCGACCACTGCATAATGTGATCTAGTTTACCTATTCGGGTTGTTGTTTCAGCTTGTTGCTTGATCACGTGAAAATGCTCATCTATCCATTGGCCAAAATCCCGGGCTTCTCTTGCATTGGTAAAAATAAAGGCGGGCGAACGCTGCATAAATTGTTCAACCACTGTTGTATGTACACCACCACATTCATTGAGTAAGCGCATCCCTCGACTATAACTTGCTACAAGCGTGCCTTCCGTCGTTGCCAAAGGCACATGAAAATAACCTTGTGCATGCTCACCGTGAACTAGCATTGGTCCTGCGATACCCACAGGCATCTGTACGACACCAATAAAGTTTTCAATATTGCCAGGTAAAATACTGGGGTCTATTGAATAATGTCCAGTATGCGGGAGTGCTACACCTGTCTCTTCAGTCAAATATTCACGACGTTTTTGAGCCCATTCGTGGCTATGATCATTAAGTGTATTTCTTGGGATCCTATATTTTCTACCCATAATATTTAATCCTTTATTAAACTATATTTGTCCCATGACACACTTGTTTACTCTTGATAAATACTTGTCATGCAAACAGTCTGCCAGTAGTCATAACAAATAATAATGACCAAACAGTGATAGCTACTGAAACTTCATATTTTTATTTTTAATTATGCTCAAAAGTAGTGCATAACATTATTCGTTGTGGTGCAAAGTGTGTTTAAAGCGATTAATAAATGTAATTTAAAGGGAAAGGGAAAGGATATAAATACTACTGAACAGAGATGTAAAGAATTAAGGCAAATTTGATTTGTTTTTTAAGGGAAAATGTTGAATCACTATTCGCTAATTAACCTAGAGTAGGAGACTGATACATAACAAAACCAAAATAAAAAGATACACAGTAACAATCTATCCTAAAGATTTATGGTGCTCTTGTATTTTGGTTCAAAATCTCATCTATAAGGTATTGCAATATCGGCTTCATACTTAATGGACACACGTCCATATAATAAATGTAAGTCTAGTCGAAGCGAAGTCATTTCTCTGGACTGGTGTAAAACTATTTCTACTTTATTAGTTTCGCCACCTGAACTTGTATACGTTCAATACTCAAAGTGCAAGCGTCATATTATGTAAGGTTCGGCTATGATTATTCTAGAACAGATATTGGATCCGATAACTTAGGCTTTCCTTGATTGACAGAAATCTCAACTCGACGATTACGGCTGCGGCTTTTCACTTCATTTCCCTTTTCTAACGGCACAGTATCAGCTTTACCGACCACAGACATTCGACTTTCATCAAAGCCATTTGCCAATCTAAGTTCTTCAGCCACAGCTACAGCACGTTGCGATGATAAGTCCCAGTTAGATCGATATAGTTCATTAGAAATTTGTTGACTATCGCTGTGCCCAGAGACTTCAATATCACCTGGAATGTCTGCTAATAATGCACCAATTTTACGTAAAATAGGTACAAACTGAGGTTGTAGAAACGCTGAACCTGCTGAAAATGAACCATTTTCTCGAATACGAATAGTAATTTGTTGGCCCAAGGATTCCATCTCAATGGCCCCATCAACAATTTGCTTTTCAAGTTGCTGAGCGACTTTTCGAGTAAGTTCAGCCACCTCCTCTTGACTAGCATTTCGGCTTGTACTTTTTGACTGTTGGTCTGTCGCTGTCTGTTGTGCTGCTCCACCTCTTTGCTCACCGGGCTGTTTCTGGCGACCACCAGCTGAGTCTTCATTACCCGCTTGAAACTCCAACATTTCTTGGGTCATATCGATAGTTTGTTGTTGAATCGTTTCAATAGGTGTTGGCTCAGGGCGGCCAGGTCTAAACTCCAAAGCGATTACACTGGTACCTTTAGGAATATCTTTAACTTCAATTTTATTTTGAACACCGAAAGCAAATTTCATCGAACCTGCGATCTGTTTAAACTTAAGTACATCCATCTCAGAAAAAGATAACAGCAAAACAAAGAAACACATCAGTAGAGACATTAAATCAGCAAAAGTACCCATCCAAGCAGGTAGCCCTTCGGGTGGACATTTACGGCATTCATTTTCCATCTATTATTCTACATCTTCTGGTGAGTCACGTTTACTAGCGGCTAAATAGTTTTTGAGTATACCTTCAATAACTCTTGGATTTTGCCCATCAGCGATACCTATTATGCCGTCTAAAACCAAACTTTGATTCAGTTTCTCTTCTTCTGCACGATGACCCAATTTAACAGATATAGGTAAGCACACTAAGTTAGCTAGCATAGCCCCGTAAAGTGTCGTTAGTAGCGCTACGGCCATAGCGGGACCGATTGACTTTGGATCATCCATATTTGATAACATAGCAACCAAACCAACCAATGTTCCTATCATGCCCATAGCTGGAGCAACATCTCCTAACCCTTTAAAAATGGTTTTTCCAAATTCATGGCGCTCAGTGGTCATCGAAATATCTTTGCCAAGGGTAGCCCGCACCACTTCCACATCGTGACCATCAACCAACATATCTACACCCTTTTGCATAAAAGCGTTCTCGATTTCAGCCTCCTCCAATGCTAAAAAACCACCTTTTCGAGCGGCATCAGCCATTTCGACAATTTTTTCTATTTGTGACTCAGGGGTTTCAATTTTAAACATAAATGCTTTACCTGCAATTTTACCTGCCCCGAAAAACTGCCCGAAGGTATATTGGGATAACACCACAAACAAACTTCCGCAAAATACAATCAATATTGATGGTACGTTAACAAACATGGCGATATCACCACCTTGTATCATCGCCATAATAACAAATCCGATAGCGCCAATAATACCGATTATGGTTGCTAAATCCACATTGTGCTCCCAATATAGGTGAGGTTTACTAACTAAAAAAAAGATTGACTGCGAATTTTAATGTCAATATTCAATATTAACAAGGTAATAAAAACTAAATATAATAGATTATTATTACGCTATTTTATCGACAATCCTAAATAATTCTACAGTAACCATTACGCTTATTAATTAAAGGACAAACTTTTTTTATATAACAGACGTAGAACTTATACATAATGCGTGTATTTGAAAATTATTTGACCCCATTTTTTTGCTCAGGTAAGGTGCTTTCAAATTTAGATACCAGTGAAGAGTAATATGACAGCTCGTAAAAAAACAGAATCACTTACCTTTGAGCAATCGATGCAGGAACTAGAAACATTGGTAACAAAAATGGAGCATGGTGATTTGCCCTTAGAAGATGCATTACAAAGTTTCGAACGTGGCATTCAATTAGCCGGACATAGTCAACAAAAATTAAAAGACGCTGAACAAAAGGTACAAATTTTAACTAGCCAAAATGGTCAGCAAACTTTAGATGTATTTGAACCTGATAATTAATGAATCTAACCACTTTTCAACATCATTGTCGCGATAGAATTAATCTAATTCTTAGCCGAACCATCGATGCTTTGCCTGAACATTCACAAATGCTTAAGCAAGCCATGAATTATTCACTATTAATAGGTGGCAAAAGAATGCGCCCTTTTTTAGTTTATGCCATAGGCGACATGCTTTCAGTGAAACAAAATAATCTTGATGGCCCTGCTGCAGCGATAGAAATCATCCACGCCTACTCTTTGATTCACGATGATCTGCCTGCTATGGACGATGACAATCTAAGACGTGGCCATCCAACCTGTCACATTCAATTTAATGAAGCCACTGCCATATTAGCTGGTGATGCATTACAGACGATAGCATTCGAAATATTGTGCGATTACCCACTTTCAAGTGAACTTACTGCAAAACGTATTGAATTAGTGAAAATTGTATGTCAAGCGGCAGGTTACAATGGCATGTGTGGCGGTCAATCAATGGATTTAGCAGCAACTGACCAACAGATCAGTCAGCAACAATTGCAAGAATTACATAGTAAAAAAACCGGAGCATTAATTTTGGCTTGTGTTGAGATGGCCATAACCTTATCAAATGATATTACCCCACAAAATCGGCAACACTTAATGAATTTTGCTAAGACGATAGGCTTAGCATTTCAAGTGCAGGATGATATTTTAGATGTAATAGGAGATTCTGAAGTGCTTGGGAAACTTCAAGGTTCTGACCAAGCAAAGAACAAAAGTACCTACCCCGCTATGTTAGGATTAGAGCAGGCACAAAATTATCTAAACGAACTACATGAACAAGCACTTCAAGCTTTACGCGCTTTACCTTACAATACCCACATGTTGGTGTCTTTTACCGACTTCGTTATCCACCGGACTTACTAAAATATTTATGTGTGACCGGATAAAATAAAATATAATTGGTTGATACCCCTTAATGACCCTAGATATTGCTCACTACCCTACTCTCGCTCAAGCTGACACACCAGAGCAGTTACGAGAGTTATCGCAAGATAAACTTCAACAGCTAAGTGTTGAACTACGCCAATATTTACTAACCAGTGTTAGCCAAAGTAGTGGCCATTTCGCCTCGGGTCTAGGCACGGTTGAGCTGACGGTTGCGCTGCATTATATTTACAATACCCCATTTGATAGGCTTTTATGGGATGTTGGCCATCAAGCTTATCCACACAAGATCTTGACTGGACGCCGAGAGCGCATGCCAACCATCCGTAAAAAAGGCGGTTTACATCCCTTTCCATGGCCGCCAGAGAGCGAGTATGACACTTTTGCAGTAGGGCATTCATCTACCTCCATTAGTGCAGCTTTAGGCATGGCAGTTGCTGCTGAAAAAGAGGCATTAGGCCGCAAAGTTGTGGCGGTAATCGGTGACGGCGCAATGACAGCAGGAATGGCATTTGAAGCGTTAAACCATGGTGGCGACATCAGTAAAGATTTATTAGTAATATTAAACGAC
>CAZMDX010000431.1:0-14171 GCA_964564805.1 uncultured Pseudoalteromonas sp.
TCATGCTGTTGCATGAGTTCACCCAAAGTAATGCCATCTAAAAATATACTAATTCTGTCGCTTAGTTTTTCCCATAAATTATGAGTTAAACAACGTTCGCCACCTTGACAAGCGCTTTGGCCTTGACACTTAGTTGCGTCAACAGACTCGTTTACCGCTCGAATAACTTCACCGATAGATATTTCATTAGCTACGCGACCCAGCTTATAACCACCGCCTGGACCACGAACACTGTCTACTAACTTCTCTTTACGTAAACGAGAGAAAAGTTGTTCAAGATAAGACAAAGAAATTTCTTGGCGCTCGGATATATCGGCTAAAGACACAGGCCCGCGTTGTGAATGTAGAGATACATCCAACATAGCTGTTACTGCGTAGCGACCTTTAGAAGTCAATTTCATTGTTATAAACCCATTACCAAACTAGGGATTTATATTCACATACTTGACTATTTTAGTCAAGTATTTAACCTTGTGTTTTAGTCAAGTATTAGCTTTGATTTATATCTTGGGATCGAAGGCTTCACTGACTTTTTTAATGTCTTCAACACGCTCACTATCTGAGAAGTCTTCTAGGTCTAAAGTGGGTAATGATTTGCCACAGACGTCACCACCCATCTTATTAATTGCTAAACACATTTCTTCAACTTTTTTATCTACAAGATGAACATGATCCACCATTACACCAATTGCGTGAGCCACTGGGTCAGGATTGTCTGTTGCTACTGCATAAGCATCAAAGCCATACTTTCTTGCTATTTTTTGACGCTCTCCGTCAGTTGGAGCTTCTGGCTTGTTCTGCTGAACTACAACGCGACCAGGAATACCTATTACTGTAGCGTTCTCTGGTACATCACGCACCACCACTGAGTTTGAACCTATTTTTGCACCTTTGTGCATAGTAATTGGGCCCAACACTTTCGCACCTGCACCAACCACCACATTATCTTCCAAAGTAGGGTGTCGTTTACCTGCAGTCCAACTTGTACCACCCAGTGTGACGCCATGATACAGGGTCACATCGTTACCGATTTCTGCTGTTTCACCGATAACGACCCCCATACCGTGGTCGATAAAAAAGCGTCGACCGAGTTTTGCACCAGGATGAATTTCAATGCCTGTTAACCAGCGAGAAAAAGTAGAAATAGAACGTGCTAGCCATTGCCAGTTCGCTTTCCACAATCTATGGCTTAGACGGTGAAACCAAACCGCATGCAAACCCGGATAATTAGTGACAACCTCCAATGTATTGCGTGCGGCAGGGTCACGATGAAATACACTCTTGACATCTTCTTTCATTCTGCTGAACATAATTAACCTACTGATCTCGGTTTTTGATGTATTTGTCGACCGACGCCAAGATACCGCGCAATATATTCAGCTCTTGTGTCTCAGGACGGGCTCGATTGTAAAGACGCCGTAATTTGGCCATTACCATACCGGGATGTTTGGCAATGATGAAATTCGTTTTAATAAGGGTTTGTTCCAAATGACTATAAAAACCTTCAAGATCTTCGGCAAGGGGATATTCAGTATCTTCAGGGTGATTTTCTGGATATTGGCTGCGTGATAAATTTAAGTAAGCCATACGAAGCTCGTAACACAGTGTTTGAACGGCTGCTGCTAAGTTTAAAGAACTATAATCTGGATTAGCGGGAATACACACATGAAATTGACATAACTGTAGTTCATCGTTACTTAATCCATTGTTTTCACGCCCAAATACCAGAGCAACTGGGTAATTAGGTAATTCATTAATCATCTTTTCACCACAACCTCTTGGCTCTAACATTGGCCAAGATAATGTACGTGAGCGCGCGCTGGTACCGATCACTAAGCCACATCCAGCCACAGCTTCGGCCAGCGTTCCTACAATTTTTGCATTAGCCAATACATCCCCAGCACCGGCAGCCAGGGCGATAGACTTGCCATCTGGTGCAGAAATAGGATCAACCAACACCAACTGACTAAGTCCCATTGTTTTCATCGCCCTAGCTGCAGAACCAATATTACCCGTATGGGATGTGTTAACTAAAACGATGCGAATGTTTTCTAACATATTGAGTAGTGTCTTTTATGTGGTAAGTCATTTTTGGGCGCGAACAATAGCATATATCCAACTTACCTCAAAATGACGTTTTGACAAAACATAAGGTAAAATAAGCAACGATATGTCTCGTAATGTGGGGACTGATTAGTAGTGTATCTAAAAATATTTTGATTGCTTAATTAAGCTTTTTTGGTACACTACGCGGCGATTTTTTGGCTTGGCAATTTGTGTTTATATTTTGCAAAGTTATATTTAATGTTCTTTTAAAATTGGTGGTTTACTATGCATCCTATGCTTAATATAGCGATCCGTGCTGCTCGGGCAGCGGGCAATATCATTGCTAGTGGGTTTGATAATCAGACTGACTTGCAAACTGAAGCAAAAGGCGACAACGATTACGTCACTCGTATCGACAGAGAGGCTGAAAAAGCTATAATTCACAAAATCAAGTTATCCTACCCAGAGCACAGTTTTGTGGGTGAAGAAGGAGGCGTAGTTGAGGGTGACAATGATTTTAAATGGGTAATCGACCCATTAGACGGTACCACCAATTTTATTAAAGGCATTCCTCACTTTGCAGTATCCATTGCCTTGATGCATAAAGGTCGCCTAGACCAAAGTGTTATATTTGACCCCATACGTGGCGAACTATTTACAGCTAGCAGAGGAGCAGGTGCACAGCTTAATGGTTTTCGTATACGTGCCAGTAAAGCTAAAGAATTAAGTCAAACGATACTAGCCACATCCTTTCCTTTCAAAAATAAAACCAAGCTGCCCCAGTATTTAGAAGGTTTCAATAAAATATTTATGCAAGCAGGCGATATACGTCGCGGTGGTTCTGCAGCCCTAGATTTAGCTTATGTTGCCGCCGGCCGTTACGACGGTTATTGGGAGAGTGGCCTAAAACCTTGGGACATGGCAGCTGGAGAATTAATGGTGCGTGAATCTGGTGGGTTGGTTACAGATTTCTCTGGTGGTAACGACCCCATGCATAAAGGCGAGATAGTGGCAGGAAGCCCTAAGGTTGTACAAATTTTAGTGAAAAACTTGAAGTAAAACTGCACAAATTTTTAAGGCGAGCATTTGCTCGCCTTTTTTATGCCTTTCGCTTTGAAACTATCTGTTTGTTGAACGTATTCATTCCATGCAATCCCAATGATTTTGGCTATAAAAATAATAAAAACATAAGTTTAAAATCAAAACACAATAAAACGTTCTTTTCCCTATGTATTGAGCAATTTTTTGTTTTTACTTTTTTATCCATGACCTCAATTAGTTATCTAAGCAACGTATCGTCGCCTAATTTTATAAGAACTCATCTCCTTGCTATCGTCATGCAGATCCAAAGGTTTTGGGTATGCACTTTTTTTCATTTGATAGCTTGTTTGCGCCACAACAAATAAACAACAGGCACAATAATCAATAACAACAAAAGGGCGCTCGCCATTCCACCTACCATAGGGGCAGCGATACGACTCATGACTTCTGAACCTGTGCCAGAGCCGTATAAAACTGGTAGTAGACCTATCATAATGGTGGCTACTGTCATCATAACGGGTCTCACCCTAAGTCCAGCCCCTTCTATTACCGTATCAATTAACTCATCTAAAGTAGGTTTAGTGAGATTTTTGTGGTGCGTTTGTATCAATTTATTGTAAGACTGGTTCAGATAAACCAACATAATTACGCCAATTTCAGCTGCCACGCCGGCCAGTGCGATAAAGCCAACACCAGATGCGATAGATAGATTAAAATTCTCTATATACAACAACCAAATACCGCCAATTAATGCCAGAGGTAAAGTTCCTATGATGATGGCGACTTCAACAAAGCTACGAAAACTGAGATATAACAAAATAACAATAATCCCTAAGGTTAGGGGTAATACATAGGCCAATTTCTCTTTAGCACGCTGCATATATTCATATTGGCCAGCCCAATTTAAGCTATAACCCGTTGGGAGATCTAATTCTTTAGATAATAACTGCGTGGCATTTTCAACATAGCTTCCAATATCGATATCTTTAATATCAATGTAGGTCCAACCGTTTATTCGCGCATTCTCGCTTTTTATCCCAGGTGGGCCGTCTTCTATGTAAATTTCAGCTACGTCCGCCAACGCGATGCGTTGTCCATTTGGCGTGACAATAGGTAGTAATGCAAGTTGTTCCGGTGAATCCCGATAACTTTGTGGGTAACGTAAATTGATAGGATACCGCTCTAAACCTTCTACCGATTCAGATACGTTCACTCCCCCAATCGCAGTCGATATGACTTGTTGCACATCCGCAATATTTAGTCCATAACGGGATGCCAGTTCACGCTTAATGTCAATTTTTATATAACGACCACCCGCCACTCTCTCGGAATAAACTGAGGCGGTGCCTGGCAGCTGAGAAAGTATTTGTTCTATATCTTGTCCAATTCGTTGAATAACAGCTAAGTCACTTCCTGCTACCTTGATACCAACAGGTGTTTTAATGCCTGTAGAGAGCATATCGATGCGGGTTTTTATTGGCATCACCCACGCGTTGGTTAACCCTGGAAACTGCACCAGCTCATTCAACACCTCACGCAATTTTTCGGTTGTCATACCTTCACGCCATAACTCTTTAGGTTTGAGCTTAACAAACGTTTCAATCATTGTCAGTGGGGCAGGATCAGTGGCCGTTTCAGCGCGTCCTATTTTTCCAAATACATGTTCTACTTCAGGAACCGTGGCAATTAGCTTGTCAGTTTGTTGTAACAGCTCACGTGCCTTACCTATTGATAAACCAGCATAAGTAGTTGGCATATACATTAAATCTCCTTCATCTAGAGGAGGAATAAACTCACTACCGAGTTTGTTGACAGGATAAAAACCCACCACAGCGATGAGCAAAGTGATCAGTACTGTAAATTTTGGATAATTTAAAACCAGTCGTAAAATAGGTAAGTAAGTGGCCACTAACAGCCGGTTGAGTGGGTTCTTCTTTTCACTAACAATTTTACCGCGAATAAAGTATCCCATCAGTACGGGCACTAACGTAATGGCTAAGCCTGCTGACGCCGCCATTGCATACGTTTTAGTATAAGCAAGGGGAGCAAACATTCTACCTTCCTGTGCCTCTAAAATAAATACGGGTAAAAAACTCACGGCAATAATCAATAGACTAAAAAATAAGGCGGGACCTACCTCGGATGCTGACTTTGCCACCACATGCCAACGATTTTCATCAGTTAGAGGTGTTTTCTCCATATGTTTATGCATATTCTCAATCATCACTATTGCACCATCAGTCATAGCACCAATTGCGATGGCAATACCCCCTAGAGACATAATATTGGCGTTGATTCCTTGCCAATACATAATGATAAATGACACAAGAATGCCTATAGGCAAACTGATAACAGCGACTATTGAGGAACGAATATGAAACAAAAATGCAGCACAAACTAAAGCAACAATTAGCAGCTCTTCGCCTAGTTTAGACCATAGATTATCCACCGCTCGAGTAATCAAATCTGAACGATCATACACCGTCACTACTTCGACCCCTTCAGGCAAACTATCTTTTAATGTGGCTAATTTTTGTTTTACCCCAGCAATGGTTTGTTGTGCATTTTCACCATAACGCATTACCACTACAGCACCTGTAACTTCACCTTCACCATCAAGCTCTGCAATGCCTCTGCGCATCTGTGGACCAACACGAATATCTGCAACGTCCCTGAGTAATAAGGGGGTTCCTCTATTATTGATCCCCAGAGGAATAAGAGCTAAATCTTGAATTGATTGAATATATCCAGACGCACTGACCATATACTCGGCTTCAGCCATTTCAATAACAGAGGCGCCCACTTCTTGATTACCCTGTTTGATGGCTAGCTGAATAAGACTCAGTGGAATGCCATATGCTCGTAATTTATCTGGGTCGACTATAATTTGGTATTGTTTGACCATACCTCCAATCGAAGCGACCTCGGATACGCCAGACACAGTTTGTAACTCAAATTTGAGAAACCAATCTTGCATAGCACGTAATTGACTCAGGTCATGTTTTCCAGTTCTGTCTACGAGTGCATATAAATAAATCCAGCCAACACCCGTCGCATCAGGACCTAGTTGCGGTTTTGCCGCCGCTGGCAGACGGGGTGTTACTTGTGACAAATATTCCATAACCCTACTACGTGCCCAGTAAAGGTCAGTCTTATCATCAAATATAATATATACAAAGGAGTCACCAAAAAACGAAAAACCACGCACTGTTTTGGCACCCGGTACAGACAACATGGCAGTAGTCAAAGGGTACGTCACTTGGTCTTCAATAACTTGAGGTGACTGTCCGGGATAATTAGTTTTAATGATCACTTGCACATCAGACAAATCAGGTAAAGCATCAATGGGGGTATTTCGAAGTGCAAATAACCCGAAGCCAATAATAATAAAAGTAGCCAGCAACACAAAAAATCTATTCGTAATTGACCAATGAATAACACGTTCAATCATGGTTATGACCCTGCATCTGTTCTTGTTCTTGTTCTTGTTCTTGTTCTTGTTCTTGAATAATTAGTACATAATCTGTAATCAAGAAGTCACCGTTTTTAATTTCAAACGTAAAACGTATTTTGTCACCTTGTTGTAACTCGTTCAAAAATACACGATCAGAAAAAACAAAGTCTAGAGTTGCTGGGCCACGCCCCCACTTTTCAATAGGGCCACGACTGATGTTAGCCACACGAGTCTGATCGTTGATTTGGTTAATGACCCCCTCAACATTGGCTGAGTCTAATTGGCTTTCATAGTCTTCTTGGTTTTTTTGATTAACTTTATCCTCTTGATTTTCTTGATGATGTTGATGATCTTCTGCAGTGATAGCTGACATACGCATAAAATCAGAATGGATACTGCTCTCGGAGTCTAATAAAAACTGCGCTGAGACCACTATTTGTTCCCCTTCTTTCACACCATCTAATATTTGCGCAGACTTATTAGTAACCTGTCCTAGGATAACCGCAACAGATTTGTATTGCCCCTGTCCCATCACTAACACCACTCGATTTTGAGTACCGGTGCGGATAACCGCTTCCTTAGGCACCATTAACGTTTGTTGTGCAGAGTCAGTATGAATGATGACCTGAGCAAACATATTTGGCTTAAGTAACATATCAACATTATTAAAACGCAACCTCACCCTTAGGGTCCGCGTTTGAGCATCAAGGGTGGGATACACATAATCGACCTGCCCTTGCCATGTTTTGCCCGGTACAAAACCCAGAGTCATAGTGACCAACTGACCGACTTTAACCTGTGCAGCTTGACGTTCGAACACTTCAGCTTTAACCCACACATCATCCAATGCACCAATAGACATTAAAGTGGTACCGGGTTTTACGTAAAATCCTTCTCTAATAGCCAGATTATCTATCACGCCAGATTGCGGTGCATTAAAAACGATGGTTTGTTGCACCACTTGGTTACTTTTAAGTTGCCTTAAGATTTCTTTGGGCATTTGTAGTGCTAATAAACGACTTTCTGCCGCTAGAGTTAATTCTTGGTTGTTACGCCTTGTTGCTAGAAGGTATTCCTCCTGTGCATTTACAAGCTCAGGTGAATACAATGCATAAAGAGGCTCGCCTTTATTTACCTGCTCACCTGCAGCTTTTATATATAGTTTTTCAATCCAGCCTTCAACACGAGGATGCACATGCAACAGATTGTTTTCATTATATTGCACATAACCTACTGTTTTTATGGTCCTTTGAAGTATATCTAACTCAACCTTTGCAGTTCTTACACCTAAATTATTAATAACATTTGGCGAAATCCGAACAACACCAAGGTCGGTGTCCTTGATAGAGTCTGCAAAAACAGGCACTAACTCCATGCCCATGGGAGATTTTCCAGGTATATCACGTCGAAAATTAGGATCCATAGGTGCCACCCAATAAATAGGGTCAACATCAGTGGACATGGGCATATCCATTTTCTGGGATTTTAATTGTGAATAAATAATAGCTGTTAATATTGCCCCTACCACTCCACCGACAATGACGGCATATAGCGTTTTCATCAATAATCTCTCTTGTTATATAAGTTTGTGTGGCCTTCCAAGAAATACCCAAGCTGCATGCGTATTTTGAACTTTTCGATTTGAATATCGATCAAATCTATTTGCGCATTTAGTTGAGCGATTCGAGCTCGCATCACCTCAGAAAAATCCCCATCATCCGTGGTATATGCTGACAAAGACGCATCAGCTTGCTCTTGAACTTGTGGCAATATAGCGCTCAAAAATCCTTTTTCACGCTGCACAAAACGAACGTCTTGCTGATAAAGACTTAACATTTGAGCTAACATTCTTTGCTGTAGTAGACGTTTATCAGTTTCTATCACTTCGGCTGTTAGGCGAGAGGCCGACACTTCACTGTCTTGCTTGGTATATCCAAATAGTGGAACGTCGACTGTAATACCAATAGAAAAGAAGTTAGCACGACTCTGCCCAAGCTGACTTTTATCGCGGTAGGCATAACTAGCATTTATGCCCCATTGAGGTTTATATTTTTGTGTGGCTAGTCGGACCGCAGTATCTCCCGCCTTAGCTGATTGTTCGATAGCAAGTAAGGCTGGGTGCTGAGTTAATACCTGCAACAAACCCGTGGTATCGTGGCGTTGCAAAAGTACCTTAATAGCGTCTGTCAGGTCGGGGGGGGGGAAAGGTAACGGAGGTGAGATTTTTTCTGCAAACGTCTTGGATACTGCCCTGTGAGCAGATGAAGAAAGCCATTGTGACAAGTTTATCAATGCAATATCTCGCTGGCTACTCACGGCAGTTAACCTATCATCGAGTCTGGCCAGCTCAAGTTGTGCGCTTATGACGTCTTGTTGACGAGTATTTCCTTGAGCAGATGAATAACTTGCCTTTACTATATCAACTAATTGTTCAAAAAGTACTCGGTCACGCTTAATTAAACGAATAGTTTGATCCGCTTTAATGGTATCTAACCAAAGTTGTGATACCGCCACCTGTATTTTTGCTTTACGATCTTCTCGCTGGTATGGATGTTGGTCTGCCTGAAAGCTTAGTTGTTTTTGCTTGATAGCTAAACTATCGCCTCGTGGAAAAGTTTGAGCTAACCCCACTTTAATTTGTGTCATAGGCTCTTGATCAAACGCAAAACCATCTGAGGGTAAATTTAACAATCCCATCGAAAGTGTTGGATCCGGTAAATTATTTACACCTTTACTCGCTGCTCTGAGCGCTTTTTCTTGAAGCTGATTACCTGTTAACCATGGGTCTTGTTGGATCGCTATGTTAATTGCGTCGTGCATATTGATACTCGCAACAACATTAAAGGATAAGGTACTGGTCAGCATGACGATCATGCATAATGATAATCGCAAAAAATAGAATATGGGAATATATTGCATGGGTAATCCATGTTGCCTAGTTTTGAAAAAATCAAAAATACTAGGGTATTAATATCAAAATAAAATCGGCGGATCCGCCAGCTAAAAAATAGATAATGCTCGCCAATTTAAAGACGGATCTATCCCTTGTTAGCTAAAAATCGGGGGTTTAAGAAAAGACGGCAGAAATGTGTCTTGTAGCATAAAGTGGTAAAAACCTGAGGGGTCTGAGGCCGTGTTTAAAGCAGCGGCAGTGATAGAATGAGTAAGTGTGACGGATGCACAAGTTCCTGTGAGGCAACTACAGTCTTGATCGCAGCACTCCATAGATATTTTTTGTTGCTGCATGTCATGTTGCATATGGCTGGGCATATCGTGCATAAGCTGTTTGTGCTGCATGCTAATTACACTTTTGGGTGTGGGGTGACTATTATGTTGACTACTCCCAAGACCATTTGACTCGCAAGGTACAAATGCATAGGCATATGACTGGCTAATTAACAGCGCCATAATCAAAACCCATGTCATAACCTTATTTGTCATCTGTCGAATTTTCCCCGTTCATTAAGAAACTAGATGATATCATAATGTAACAAACTGTCTATTTTTAGCTACTGTTTGCGTCATTTGGCTTCTTCCTTTTCAATAATGTTATCTGTAATGTACATCTCTTTATAGTATTCAGGTGAATAACATTGTTGTTGGCCGTTTAACACGTTTTTGCAAACTAGGATCGGTTGCTTATTCACTTCTTGAAGTGCCGGTCTTTCCTTTTTATTGGGTAGTTTTGCCATTAAAGTTGATACAAGTTTAACATCTTGTTCAAGTCCTTTTTTAGTGAAAAATGGTTCAATTTCACTTCTACCTCTTTGTCCAGTGCGCCTTTCAATATTATCATCTGATGCGATCTGAATAGCTGTATCAGCAAATATTCCAACAACCGTACAACTATTTGCGACTAAAAAAAAACTTAATAACACGACTACTTTTAACAATTTCATATTTATTCCTTATGTCAAAGTATTGAACCCATTTAACAGATAATTAAGTTAATAACAGATTAAAAAACAAGTCTCATTGACTAAGCTGCTGATGAAAGCTGTCAATATTAGTGATCTTAATTGTCCCTTCAGGTTCAATAAAAGCTTTATCAGCAAATTTAGTACCACGCATTTGAATAAGTACTTGACCAAACTCTTTCCCGTCTTCAATACGATTATGAAGATTTACCACATCATCCAAGGTCACTTTTTTAACTGCCGCGATGAGCCGTTCTCGACTATCAAATTGCCATTGCTGATCACGCCAATCACCAGTGAATTGCCCCATCTCTTCGGACAAGTTTTTCGCTGGTTGAGTTAACGTGATCAATACGCTATTTTTAGTGGTCGCAAACTCTTGAGTGGACACGTTAGCTAATTGCTGGGTAAAGCTTTTTCTGAATATTGCTATTCGCTCACCTACATCAGTTAATCCTTTAGCAGGGGATTGAATATAGTAAGCCACCAACATTTGTTCTTTAAATGTTTGACCAAAAAAACCAACCGCATAGCCTAATTGCTCTTCTGTTCGGATTTGTTTGAACAAGGCAGGTCGGATAATTTGTGATAATACTCTTGCAGCTGCTAAGTCTCGATCATTTCGTGGCGCCAGGTAGGCATCGATTAAGCCAATGTCTGTCATATCCACATCTTCTTCCCAGCTGTAAATTTTCCCCAACTCAGGTTGTAATAATGGTGATTGATATACTTCAGATACTTGCCGATCCTTGGGCAGTTGATTCAAAACTAAATCAGATAACTGGTTCACTTGTTTCTCAGAATAGTTACCAAAAGCAAATACCCTCAAGTTGGCTTGTTTTAGCAACTGATCTCTAAAAACTGTGATTTCAGACGGCAAAATACTGTCAACTTCTGCTAATAAGGCTTCGTCACTAAATTCATCTAAATTCGCCACTTGTCTAAATTTAGGAAATAGCTGGTTTAATAAGATTTGTCGCTTACTGCTTTGAATATTTGATTTAAAACCAGCTTTAAGGTTAGCTAACTCACTATCACTAATATCAAAATCTAAAATTTGTTTGAGCGCATTTGCCAACAAAACCCCTTGTTTATCTGTGAAACCGCTTGCTGTGAGTGACAGGCCATTAGACAAACTGGCATTGAGTCCCATACCTGCAGCACCGGCCTCTGATTGAAGCTCGGTTAAAGTTTGGCCTAGGCCTTGGTCTAGTAGCTCTGCTAAAACATGATTTTTTGCAGTCGATTTAGTCAAACCACTATTTAAATCTAGCAAAACCCTACCCTTTGGCTGTTTAAACAAATCTGAATGTCCAAGATGTACCATGTGCCCTTGGTCTGACACCAGTTCCATAGGTTGATCAGTAAATTTAGCCTCAACTAAATCAAAGCTTTCTGGCATCAGGCTATTGGCTCTGGGTAAAGCTAATGTAAACGGTTCAGAAAGCTGCTGCCACTTTTTCTCTAGTTCAGCACTAATATCGTGCACACTATATTTACCCGCAAAATATTGCATGCCAAGCTCACCCTGTTGCTCTTTATCTATATAAAAAACACGAGCATTATCCAAAGTTAATTGATCAAGTACTGCTTGGATAACTTGGGGATTAAAACGCTGATATTCATAAGCACTACTGAGTACATATTCTGCTGGGATGTGTTGTAAATCAGCAGCAATTTTCATTGCATAATTATAATCATTGGTCTTTTCTTTGAAGCGAAAACTATTGTTAAGTGACTGCCTTATTTCGTTGAAGTATCGAGGATTGACACCTTTATCTCGCAATAACCTTAAATACTTGAGCACTGCACCCATAACTTTATCGCGGCTTTGCACACCGGTTTCCGTTAAATCAATGTATAAGGTGAAACTGCCTGCATTGCCATATTCATCCGCATCATAGTTTGAATAAACCGCATTACTCAATCCAGCATCTCGCAAGACTGATGCTAAAGTGCCAGGCATTTCATTGGCAAGTAAATAGTTAACATAGCCATTTGGTTTAACTGCAAATTGTTGTGCATTATTGTCAATCACAAAATTTATGCGTAATTGTTTCATTTCAGTTTGTGGAATGTAATGGATCACTTTTTTTAAGTGCTCAGGTTTAGCTACTGCAACTGACATTTCCGGACGAGTGGTATTTTTATTTGGTATCTTACCAAAATGCTGTTTTGCCAGTTTTTTCATATCTGCAATAGGCAAATTACTGATCATTGCACCTTTCATTAAGTTAGCTGAATAATAAGTGTTGTACATGTTCACCAAAGCAGTATGTAACTTATTGTTTTGTTTATCAGATAATGAATCTAAGTTGCCCCAATTAAACTGCGATACGGGATGTTCGGGGTTAAGTGTTAAACCGTTGAGCTGTTCCAAGATAACCCAATCATTTGGGCCTTTCATTGTCCACTCAGAATGCACAGCATTTCGCTCTTTATCGGCATAACTTTTGTCTAATGTAGCTTCATAGAAAAATCCGCTAAAACGTGACAAAGCTTCGTCATAGGCGTCATTATTAACAGCGACCATATAATTAGTATGGTCTAACTGAGTGTAAGCATTTTGGCTGCCACCATTACGGGTAACAAACTCACCATAATTACCTACGTTAGGAAAACTTTTAGTACCTAAAAATAACATATGTTCTAAATAATGAGCTAACCCCCCAAATTCTGCTGGCTCTTGCAAAGATCCAACAGCGACACTTAACGCAGCTGCTGACTTTTCAATACTTGGATCAGACACCAACATAATTTCTAACTGGTTATCAAGCAAAACGGAGGCATATTCACGGTTATCGATAGGACTTTTTACTATTTCACTTTGCGGTTCGGGCTCGGTTGGTATAACCAAAAATTTAGATTTTTCAGTTAAACCACAAGCATTTAATAATATGCTAGCGCCAATCAAAAGGACGAAATATGTGTTACGTCCGGTCAATACGGTCATAAAATTTCCTGGTGTTATGTTGTAAATATGATTAGGCACAAAATATACCCTATTTAGAGCAATGGGTGGGAGTACAAAATGTTAGAAAGTATGTTTTCGAATGAAAAAGGCATTTAAGCTTATAAACTGGGGATTTTGTGCAAAAAAAGCAGCACAGGATATGGAGAGTTATGGGCCAAGAAAGGGAGCTACGCTCACAAAAAACATTTCCTTGTGTGAGTGTAGCTCCAAATTAGTTTCAAATATTTATTTATAATGACCTAAACCATAGGATCTTGGTCAGCGCCTTCTTTTTCTATTTCAGTAGGCATTAAGTCTTCTTTGCTGATACCTAATGTAAGAGCGACCAAGCTAGCAACATATATGGAGGAATATGTACCGATTACCACACCAAATAATAAGGCGGTTGCAAAACCATGAATGGTCGCGCCACCCACAAAAAACAAAGCAAGCAATACTAAGATAGTCGTCAAAGACGTAATGATGGTTCGGTTCAAGGTTTGTGTAAGAGAAATATTGATAATGTCCTCTGACTCACCTTTTCTTATTTTGCGGAAGTTTTCTCTAATCCGATCACACACCACAATGGTATCGTTGAGGGAATAACCAATAACCGCGAGTACCGCAGCCAAAACAGTTAAATCAAACTCTAGACCAAGTACCGAAAATAGACCCAAAGTAAGGATCACATCATGAGTTAATGCGGCTACTGAACCTAAAGCAAAACGCCATTCAAAACGTAATGCAACATATATAAGGA
>CAZMDX010000432.1:0-6109 GCA_964564805.1 uncultured Pseudoalteromonas sp.
CCTGATGAGTCAGAAAGTGTGACGACTTTCCCGCCAAGTTGAATCACTTTCTCAGCTGCAAAAATGGCAACATTACCGGAGCCTGAAATACAGACTGTCTTACCTTCCATAGTTAACCCTTTTGTTTTGAGCATATGGTCAACCAGATAAACGGCACCATAACCGGTTGCTTCTGTTCTGATTAAGCTACCGCCAAACTCCATACCTTTACCCGTTAAAATCCCTGTAAACTCTCTATTTAGTCTCTTATGTTGACCAAATAAATAACCAATTTCACGCGCGCCAACGCCAATATCACCAGCAGGTATATCTAAATTTTGACCAATATAATGCGTTAGCTCTGACATGAAAGACTGGCAAAAACGCATAACTTCTCTGTCAGACTTTCCTTTAGGATTAAAATTAGATCCGCCTTTTCCTCCTCCCATAGGCAGACCTGTTAAGCTATTTTTAAATGTTTGTTCAAAAGCTAAAAACTTTAAAATACTTTGGTTAACCGAAGGGTGAAAACGAAGTCCTCCTTTATATGGACCAATAGCATTGTTGTTTTGAACGCGCCAGCCACGATTAACGCGGATATGCCCTTCATCATCAGCCCATGTAACACGAAAAGTAATCACTCTGTCGGGTTCACTCATCCGTTCTAAAATCTGAGCGTCATGGTACTTAGGTTTATCTTGAATGTAGGGAAATATATCGCTGAAAACTTCGTGTACAGCCTGATGAAATTCAGTTTCACCTGGGTTTCGACGAATTAGCCCTTGCATGAAGTGTTCAAGATTTTGTTCCCAAGACATAAAATTCACCTTATATGTTTGTTGTTGATTCATTTTGCATACGTAAATAAACTATTAAATTCAGTATTACAGCTATTATTTGGATAATAATTAATCATCTGTAACTCTTTTACTGGCGGGTCAATCACTGATACCGATTCAGTATTAGTTTTTTTGTGCTTAAATATAGCTGTAAACTATCATCAATATATAGTTCTACACAGACTTAAATTATTTACTTTCTAATGTCTCATTTGTGCTGTGAGGTTTGTTTAATCGGATCATTATTTTTGCACGATATAGGCTGATAGTTCGAATTCACTTATGTCGGCTTAGGTCGATTCCGACCTTTTTAGGTTAGCGCCTAGTTATGGTTTTTTTATATCAACTGTAAAAATATTGCCTGAATTTATGCCCGTTTTAATAAAAGAATACTAATTTTTCAAAAAAAAATTAGATCTTCCTTGTTTTCATCTATTTTCTAAAAAAACATATAATTTCTTTAAATTTGCTAACCCACATAAATCAGTTTTTTAATTGTATTTAATCAAAGGTAAAAACTTTCCTTCAACATACTTGTTTAAATAAACCACTGTGGTATAAATTATTTGTATACCTTTTAGACAGTATTAATGAAGAAAGGAATTTTTCTTATGAATAAACCAATGGTTCTAGTTATACATGGTATGGGTACTCACAAGCCTGGCGAAACTAAGAAAAGTATCGCAGACGGGTTAAATCAGGCAGCCAAAAACTTTGGCATTTCAAATTTTGACATCAATGATAAAGTTGAATTTTTTCAGTTTAATTATTCTGATTTTCTAGATGAAATCAGGCTTAAGGATGCAGAGAAAGCAGGAGCATTAGTTAAACATATCTCACTTTTAAAAGGCCAGGGACTTGGTGAAAAAGCATCAACAAAATTGATAGAGTTTTTTGATGGTCTCGATGAAGATAAAGTTTTCAATACACACTTGATGGACGTAATTTATTATGGCCTCATGTTTTGGGGAGAAAAAATACGAGTTGATCTCGCAAAGAAAATCAATGATTTAATGATTGAGCGGGAACATGATAATAGAAAGCTCCATATAGTCTCCCACAGTTTAGGTACAGCGGTACTCCATGACACGCTTTCCAAACTTTTCAGAAAAGATACTGATATAACTTCCAAAGTGCCTCAATTAGACGTAGACCGTTTTCAAATTGATTCGATATGGACGGTTGCGAACGTAAGTCGTCTTGTCAACTTACTAAATGATATTTCTGATCCAAATCATTCTATTGTCAAATCAGATCATGGGGGGTGTACCGACTTTCTCTACAACATACGAAATGAATTTGACCCCTTTACCTGGTTTAAACAATACAACCGACCGATTAATGAAGGTGGGAGACATATTAAGGTTAAAACGGTTAGAGAAATTGATACTCATGATCTTAAGGAGTATATGGAAGCCCCAGCGGTTGCAGAGGCTTTTTTATCAAATGTATTAGACATATCCATTTCAGACGAACAATACACTCAAGGTGTTGATAAGCATGCTTTAACGGGTATCAATTATAGCTATGATCAACTCAAGGATAAGTTTGACAGTTTACATGAGCAAGACGAGCCTATGGATAAATTTCAAGCTATTTTAAATGTGCTAGATGCAGCGGATTCCTTTCACGACCAAATTAAAGAAATGAAGGAACAAGCCTAAAAGTTAAGGAAAATCAAAATGAAAATATATCTATTTGTTGCACTTTCAGTGCTAGTAACGATTAGTAGTTATGCTGACGAAAGTGATGTGAAAGTAATTTGTGAGTATGATGATGGTTATTTTGATAAATTTAAAACGCAACATCAACCCTTACAAGATTTGGCTAAAGTTGTTGGGCCACAACTATGCAAAAACGTATTAGGTATAAACAGCGAAGAGGTTGCATCCTTCGACAATGCACTAAAAAAGTACGCACTTTTAGCAAATGCAAATATTCAACAAACATTTCCTGAACAGATATTTACTGGGGTCGCCGACATTACTCAGTTATGGGAAGAACAGCTTAATAATTATAAAGTGAGCGTTGACTACTTAACCCCTATAAATTTTAAGTTTTCTGACCTAGGGAGAGATGTCGGAGCTAAAAAATATTCCCTAAGGCTCTCACTCCCTCCTCATAAACAAAATACTCTCCAATGGAATATTGACCGTAAACAAAAAGAACTGTGTAAAAATTCTTTCCTAGATATGGATTGCAATGACGCTGTTGAAAGCCTTAAAGCTGCAATAAAGCCAGCATTCTCTTTATTTAACACAGTAATTTTAAAAAATAATGGAAAGTTATTAGGGCAACTTCAAGGTGATTGGAAAGCATTTATCAAAGATGCGCGATACCAAACCCCTTTAGACGTTTGGTTCACAACCGCACTTCAATCTAATAAATTTCATAGAACTGACTTAACTGGACCTCCACAATGGCAAGCATTTTTGTTACGTCCAAGCTTTGTTTATGAACATATTAATGATTTAGAAAAAGGTAATAAAGATGACGTTAGTATGGCTTTGGAGTGGGTGGGTATCAATTGGTGGAAAACAGGTATTGGCTTTTCAGTCACTAGTGTTTACAGCGATAGACCTGAAACCAGCGCAGTGGGCACCGGCTTTACACTCCATATTAAAAACAAATACAGTTTTGGTTATATTCATCGAAAAGATAACAAAGGAAGCATCTTTTTTAATTTGGATTTGCTTGAAGTCTTGGGAGAAAACAAAGACGTGTATAAAAAATATAAAGAGTATTTATAAGGTAGCTAGTTGATGAAGCCCATAGGACTATTCGTATCTCTGATTTTCGCATTTAAAGTGAACGCAAGTTGCGTTAAGTCTGATCCAAATAATTTCGCATATTGTCAATATTAACGATTTAGCGTTTGGTTGTTCTGTACTCAAAAAGCAGCCGTTTTATCCATGGCAGTCATAGGCGTTGATAATGGGAGAAAAGGGATTTAAAAAATTTACTAAGCCACCCATAATTAGTGATTTACGATTTATCAAACAGTCAGATTGTTTTGGGTTGGTTGGCGTTAAGTTGAAGTTCTGGAGTAGTCGGAGGTTAAACTGCTATGTCTTCGGAAGAATCAGTAGTGTGTTGTCAAAGTATCTAACCCAAAAAGCCAGTAACGATAGTACTCAAGCTTCTACTGTTCTTTTTTCGCATACCAAATAATAGAATTTACGCTCTGCACTCATTCTTGAATAACAAATAACAATCTTATATATCGGTAAAAAATACAATAGTGTCAAATTACAAGGCATATGTTCTTAAACATATTGTGTCCTTCGATATCGCAATCAGTAGCATTCCCGTAACCATCTGTTAAACGCTTTAATGTGCTATGTCATCTTGAGCAACAGATTGATTTTTACATGTCTAATTATTCCATTTGAATTTGTGTAAGGAAGTTATTAATGCAGCCCCACTCAATAAAGTTCATTGCCCTATTATCCATAATATTGCTATTCATAACAGTACTATCAACTTATGGCGATGTAGCACCAACTAAGTGAGGCTTGATAAACTTTAAAGTGTTAGCTATCTTGATTTATACGTCGTGAAAAACCGATTCCGATTAGGTTAAGACTTAGAAGAGCTAGTGCAGCAGGCTCAGGTACCAATTCGACTTTTTCAATCCTGAATTTACCTTTATTCGTGCCCTCAACTTTAAAACTACTAATTTTTGAGTAGTCTGAAATAAAAGCACCATCATTTGTTTTAAAACGAACAAAATTACCAGCATTCAAAGTTATCTTCGCTTGGTCTTTATTATTCCATCTGCTGAACGTAATGTTAAGGATTCCATAAAACATTTCGGGAAAGGTGAACACTAAATAGTCATTATTTAGAATCTGATTTTTAGATCCACCAGCAGTATTTTCTACGCCAAGACCGTTAGAGGATATAGCAATTTTTTGCATACTATTAGAATCAAACGCTGAAACAGTAAATAATACAGTGCCATCATATAGTTTATAGTCTTTAACGAAGGCATTACTTTCTCCTTTATCGAAATCAAAAATCAGGGCAGCTGATACATTGAGTGACAAACACAGCGTTGCAACTGTGACCATGTTTTTAAGTAGACTACGTAATAACATTTTATTTACCTTACTGATTGGTGTGGAAAAATTTATCTTACTAAAACAACTCGTTACACAATCCATCAGCATTAAACAGGCCAAAATTTAACATCCTGTTTAAATTGACTTTTATATTTTAAGTTAATTTAAACAAATTAGTTTGTAAAAAAACTGACAGTTTTTAGCAAAAATTTGAATTGGATATCAACACTAACCCGTTTGCATATGAAATAAATTTTACAATTAGATATCGGGATATGTTGTTAATCAATCCAGTTGTCCATACTCAGATTAGTTTTTAAGGCGATTGTTTAATAGCGTAATGGCCAAAATTTCCCGTGATATGAAACACAATAATCCATAAGAGTCTTAGATGATCACGATTCAGGGAATAAAACCTAGAAAGAGGATAACTTCACGCAATGGATAAATATTGAATAGATATAAACATGGAAGCAGATTGATTAAAATTAAATACTGTATATAATTACAGTCATAAGTATTATCGTTACATTGTAAACGGAGGTATCAAATGTCTAGTGTCGAGATCTCAAAACGTGTTCATCTTACTCTTGATGAAATTTATAAAGCTATCTTAGCTAAAGAGCGTGACTACGCAACCCACCTTTATGCCCAACTAGAAGGCCTGAGCTTGGCTAAGGCAACACAAACAATGGCTGTGATATATCGAGTGTTTCACCTAGGTTATGAAGACTGTTTACACCATGTCAGTATCAATGATATGCCTGGTTTCGAGAGTAATGTTCACAAAGATGTTTGGCTAGCTGGCTTTGGTTATGCTCTTAAATTACCAACGTTTAAATTTAATAGTCGCTCATTAAATCAAAGAGCCGTTTGGGTGTGATATTCAACATATATTTTTTTTATATGTCTTCAGTTTCATAACACTGTATATTATAAAGCCAATCAATTTACCCACTGACATTGATTTAACCCCGTCATAACCCTACACCAACAAGTTTTGTGTATTCAATGAATGTTGTTTTACATAAATATAAAATCAAAAATAAACACCGAACAACAAGCTAACTACATAAGCGTAATTGTCCAATGGTTTTGTCTTTGAAAAAAGTAGCAACTATTGATCAATTTTTCTCAGCCCACTTTTTTTAAAACGTCTAGATTTTATAACTAATAGATGTAAATTTATCAGTTATAAATATATTCATTTTTAGTAGCTAACATAGC
>CAZMDX010000433.1:0-4858 GCA_964564805.1 uncultured Pseudoalteromonas sp.
GTGCCAACCTACATTGCTAATTTTAGTGACATATCAATTTTTTCACAACGGGTTGTGGCGTGTTATTGAGATTATTAACGTTATTGATGTCGCCCATAAAAGCTCCTTTTTGAATAAACAGTTAGCTAGTTATCCAGTATGTGGTCGATAGTTAAAAACCTGCAATAGTTTGATACTTTTTAGTTTGGTAGGCGTATCGTATTAAGCTGTTGTTGTCCCCATATAATACCTAACTTAAAATTAAGAGATACAGACTTTGCAATCCCCCAAAACTAGCACCGTAATGAGATGGCTATTTGGCCAACTTCGTCCTTACAAATCGAAAGTCGCCTTTGCTATTTCTGCATTAATTGTAGGTGCCGCGTCTTGGTTAGTGTTAGGGCAAGGTATCAAAGCGGTGGTGGATGACGGTTTTATAGCTAACAATGCTGACAGGCTAGACCAAACTATGTTCATGGTAATGGGTATTGCTCTTGTTGGAAGCATTGCTGCTTATTTTAGATTTTATTGGATGATTTGGTTAGGTGAGAGAGTCAGTGCAGACATTCGGCAAAACGTGTACGGGCATTTGCTGACTCTATCACCGTCATTTTTTGCTAAAACTCGCACTGGTGAAGTCATTTCTCGATTTACTGCAGACACCACATTATTACAATCAGTCGTAGGAATGGGTTTATCAATGGGATTACGTTCGTGCATCACATTTATCGGTGCATTATTGTTGATGCTTTTTTCTAGCCCCATGTTGACCTTGTATGTATTGATTGCAGTGCCAATAGTATTACTACCGATTAGAATATTTGGCGCAAAAGTAAGATTACACTCCAAAAACAGTCAAGATAAGGTTGCAGATGTGGGAGCTTATGTAGATGAAACCTTACATGAAATCCATACTGTACAAGCATATTCTCATGAAGAAATAGACAAAACATTGTTTCAATCTCGGATTGAAAGTGTGATGGGGGCGGCACAATTACGTATAAAGTACCGTGCTCTGCTGGTGGCTTTTATTATGGCAATTAGCATCATCGCCATCACTCTCGTGGCATGGGTAGGTGCACAACAGGTGTTAACCGGTAAACTGAGTGCAGGTGAGCTCACCGCATTTATGTTCTACGCTGTGATGGCGGGTGGTGCTGTGGCGACGATTAGCGAAGTGATTGGTGAAGTTCAAAAAGCTGCGGGTGCTAGTGAACGTTTAATGGAATTATTAAATACTCATACCAGCATCGAGTCACCCACGGATCCGATTATTTTACCTGAAAAAATCAGCGGTGAAATTAGTCTTCAAAATGTGAATTTTCATTATCCTCAGGCCAACAATATCTCAGTGATAAAAAATCTTAATTTGGAAATAAAAAGTGGTGAACGTGTCGCTTTAGTTGGGCCAAGTGGGGCAGGTAAGTCAACGTTGTTTCAATTATTACTACGTTTTTATGACGTGAGTAGTGGTCAAATACAATTAGAAAACAAAGACATTACACGTTTAGACGTTTCTGAGTTGCGTGATCAATACGCGTTGGTGCCTCAGGAATCTGTGATATTTGCCAGCAGTGTAAAAGATAACATTGGTTATGGCCGAACTGATGCTTGTCAATTAGATATAGAACACGCTGCAAAAGCCGCTCGGGCCCATGACTTTATTAGTGAATTACCAGATGGTTATCAAACTAATTTAGGTGAGCGAGGAGTCCGTCTATCTGGCGGTCAAAAACAGCGTATTGCGATTGCTAGAGCTATCTTAGCTGATAGACCTATTCTGCTGTTAGATGAAGCTACGAGTTCTTTAGACGCTTCTAACGAGCAACATGTTAAGTTAGCATTAGAAGAGTTGATGAAAGATAAAACGACTTTGATTATTGCCCATAGATTGGCAACAGTTATTAATGCGGACAGAATAGTAGTGATGGACAAAGGTGAGATTGTTGCTATCGGCACCCATCAAGAATTAGTGGCAGGTAATGATCTGTATCGTGAATTTGCACAGTTGCAGTTGGTGAGTTAAAAACAACTGCGAGCTACAAGTAAGTCCATCAAGGTAGAGATAAAACCACAGAGGTCACACAGGTCAATAAAATATGATAAGTTCGTCTGGATTTTTGTGAGTTACTGACAGTTGTGAGCTAACAGGTAAAAGTTTTGAACCTCATAGAACAATGAGAAAAATATACAATGATGATGTTAAATACATAGCTGTAATTAATTATTTGGTAGCTTGTCTTTATGGTTCAACGCTTTTGGGATAATTAGATAAAGTGAGAAGTGGGTTATGAAAATTGCGCAGGTAGGTGAAGGTGTTCTTAGAACACCGGCTAAGCAAGTTGAGCAGGCTGAATTTGAACAGGCGTCATTACTCGTATTCATTGATGATTTGTTGACAACTATGCTTGCAGCTAATGGTATAGGCATTGCAGCGCCCCAAGTTTTTGACCCTAGAGCTATCATGATTATTGCTTCACGCTCAAATATTCGTTACCCCGACGCGCCAGATATGCAGCCTTTGGTAATGATTAACCCGCTGATTACCCAAAGCAGTGTGGATAAAGTCTGGGAGTGGGAAGGGTGCCTGTCTGTGCCTGGTCTACGCGGACGTATAGAACGACCTGATGGGGTTGATGTGGCGTATTTGGACACACAAGGTAAGGCTAAAAATATAACACTAGAAGGTTTTGTGGCACGAATTTTTTTGCATGAGTATGATCATTTAATTGGTAAAACATGGCTTGACCATATTACGAGTACTGAAAATATTATGTCAAATGATGTCTGGATGAAAAAATTTGCTTAAAATTTTCGGTTATTAATCTTCATCAATTCAGTTAGCATAAACCTTAGATAAACCGTTTCTAAATTTTTTGGACAGTTACATTGATTTCTTTTTGGGCATTTAAAAAAATTATTATTGCGATTGGCTTAACATTAGTCGTATTTATTTCTTATGATTTGCAAAGCCAAACATCTGATCTTGATACGTTTCCACAGTGCATCGAACGCTTACAACAACAGGCACGCGATGCAGGGGTGTCTGACAACACCACTATCAATATTTTAGGGCACGTTAAACCGTTACCAAAAATTCTCAGTTACGACCGCAATCAACCTGAATTCGTACAGACTTTTACGGGCTATTTTTCAAAACGAGTAACTAACTGGCGGGTTAATAAAGGTCGTGAGAAACTAGCGGAGCATCGTGAATTCTTATCTACACTTACCCAACAATATGGAGTTCCATCCCATTATCTGATTTCTTTTTGGGGATTAGAAACGAATTTTGGTGGTATCAAAGGTAAAATTCCTACTATCGCAGCTTTGACAACATTAGCTTGTGACAAGCGCAGAAGCACTTATTTTTCTGGCGAGCTGGTGCAGGCTTTATTGTTGCTAGAGCGTGAAAATCTTGATCCTAAACAAATGATTGGCTCTTGGGCTGGTGCAATGGGGCACACGCAATTTATGCCAACCGCTTATATGAAATATGCCAAAGATGGCGATGCAGACGGTAAAATTGATTTGTGGAACAATGAACTTGATGCACTGGCATCTGCCGCCAACTTTTTGCAGAACCTAGGCTGGAAAACAGGCTTTAGATGGGGTAGAGAGGTTTTGTTACCTGAAGGTTTTAATTATCAATTAGCCGGTAAAACACAGCCTCAACCGTTGTCTTTTTGGTCAGAGCAAAAAGTGACACAAGTCAGCGGTAAAACGTTAGGTGATAGTAATTTAGAAGCCGCATTACTCATCCCCGCGGGACATACTGGTTCTGCGTTTATGATTTATGCCAATTTTGACGTGATTTTGCGTTGGAACAACTCTGAATATTACGGCATAGCAGTAGGCCACTTGGCCGACAGAATTAAAGGACAAAATACTTTATCAAAACCACTGCCTGAGTTACCCAATTATACATTAACTGAAATGCAGCAATTCCAAGATAAACTTAATCAATTAGGTTTTGATGTTGGAGTGGCGGACGGTATTTTAGGCCCCGCTACCCGCAAAGGTGTAAGAGGGTTTCAAGCAACGGTCGAATTAATTGCGGATGGTTATCCCTCAAAAGAAACGGTGGAAGCAGTGATGAATGCGCCTCTGAATATAGAACAGCAAATCAATAGTTGAGGATTTGTAAAGGTTTATCTCTCATTGGATAATCTCTTAAATGGCAAGACACATAAGCAGTCAATAATTTCGTGTGCGTTTTGTGTTTATGCTGCTTGAATGAAAATAATGATTTGTTGGCTCTTTGTTGGCTTAATGTCAGTCCCACGCCATTGTCGACGATCCTCTAAACGCAACATCGATTTGTTTTTAGCGGTAACAGTATTAGCGAAATGAGAACAAAAAACGTGTTAAAAAATATACTCAGCAAGCAACATAAACCCAATATTTGGCTATGTCGAAATCGATTTTTCAAAGCCAGTATTGTTGTTTTTTGTGGTAATAGTTTTAATCGTAACGTGACATTTTTTTACTATTAAAAACAACTTCATCGCCACAGAGTTTTAGCTCTGTGGCATCGAAACCTACCTATTACTTAATTCCATTCCACAGTATCACTGTCTGGCTTCACTCAAAATGAAGTAAAGGAGTCAACGAAAATGCAATTAGCTGCAGTATATATCACCGTATTATTAATCTGGTCTACAACCCCTTTAGGTATTGTTTGGAGTTCAGAATCTGTTAGTCCAAGTTTAGCTTTACTGTTACGAATGAGCATTGCCTTGGTATTAGGTTTGGTGATTATTAAGTTAGCTAAAATACCGCTCTCATGGGATAAACTGGCCTGTCGTTTCTATAGTCTGTCCGCTGTAGGTGTTGCAGGAGGCATGGTGTTTACCTATCTTGCAGCACGGACTATTCC
>CAZMDX010000434.1:0-4608 GCA_964564805.1 uncultured Pseudoalteromonas sp.
AAGGTAGAGCCTGCCAAAATAAAACTGATGAGAATAGGAAAAGATAATTTATCTAAAAACTTTTCAACTCGAATGTTGCTCATATTATCTTGGCGTTTACCTTCGCCCAAAAATAACGCCGTAAGTTGACTAGGGATTTCAAACTTACGAGTGATTTCTTCAGTAGAGAAGCTGTCCAAGCGGATGCCATTAGTGTCTTTAATCGCGCCTTCTACCCTTTGTGCAATCAGTCGATTGAAATGAGTAAACAAGTCTCTTATGGCAAGGTTAGTTGTTTCGGTGAATGCTTCAATTCCCTCTTTTCTGCTGTCAGCTATCTTTTCTAACTGGTCAATACAAAACCTATAGTCTTTAGATACTTGCCACTTGAGCAACTTATTAGGTTTTTTACCTTGTAGTGCTCCATGCACAAAAGAAAAAAACGTCATAGTTTTTTTATTTTTTTGCATTTCTAACAACAGGTTACTCACCACAAAACAACCTATTTTGTCCCATGCTGAACCACGGTGCAGCATGATCCTAAACAAGCCGGGATCTTTGATCTTGGTTGACACCTGAGAAAAATAATCTAATAACGCAATATTTAACTTTTGATTTTCACCCACTTGACCAAAAGGTGCGATGTCACCTTTTTTTAGGGCTTCTAATGCCAGTTCAGAGGCGGGGGTTGTTTCAAGACGCTCAACCAAATTTTCGACATATAAGTACGAACCACACTGCCCAGCAAAAATACCAGTATGATCATCAGAGCCTCCGGTTAACACTTTTGGTGCATACGGATCAACAGCAAAGTCGGCAGGGTTAAGGTTATGTTTTTTGGCAAAACTGAGAATTTTCTCAGGACTGAGGCTTTGCACCCAGTTGAGTGTCAGAACACTCTGCCACAAGTCTCTTTGGCCGTTTAATACTTCAAATCGTGTAAATATCACCGCCAATTTTTCAAACAGACTTAAGTCGATTTTTCCATTACGAGTATAAAAGTATAAAGGGTGCGGCATAATGACAGGCAGGTCTTGGGCCGCAGCATAACGCAAAAATTCATATACGTTTTGACGTTTATTATTCAGTATCACTTCTTGCTCTGGGTTAAATCCATAGGTTAAAACATGGATAAACAAATCGTACTCTGGGAAAAAGCAGGTGAATTCTGCAGCAACCAATACATCGATTCCTTTGGCCTTAAGATCCCAACAAGAGCGCGCATTATTATGATTAGTAATAGTGATGACTTGGCTACCGTTGTCTTTGAGCAACTTGACCAACTTTTTGGTTTTTAACCACGTTTCTGGCAACCTTAAAATACGCCCCCATAATTCGTCTGGCACATCACTGTTGTGGTCATGGCAATGAAAATCAATTTTAAGACAGTTTTCTCTGGCAAACCTTCGACTCTGCTGTTGTAAAAACACATCAAATTCAAGGTGTAAAGACGGCCTAAAGCTCTGCTCTTGTTGCTTATCTTGTTTTATTAACATAATTAATCTACCTGGTTTGTGGTGTTATTTGACGGCGCTACAAATTCGGCTTCTGTTAAAGATCCACTGGTTGCATTGCATGAGTTTTTAAGTTTACTCAGCGGTGCAGGTAATAAGGGACGTAAAAAAGGACTTAGCACAGGAAACATAGCGGCTAACAGATCCCCTAAGAATTGGCGCTTGATAGCTTTATTAGTCAACTCAGCACATGACCACCACCATCCGTCCTGCGACATTTGTTTTGCTGCTTTTACAAAACACTCAATCACTTGTTCAAATTCAGTATCGGTGTAGCTAAAACTCATAATAAAGCGGCCCGTGCCTGTCCAACTGAGCTCTAGGCCTGCGTGACGCAAATAGAATTGCAACATCCAGTTATAACGACTCGGCTGGGTATAGATCACCGACAAAATAGAATGCATATTAGTAATATTAATGGGTAATTTTTCGGCTAATAATCGCTGATTAAAGCGGGCCACCCGTTCATTCCAAAGATGTTCAGACGTTTGATACAGTGCTTGTATCTCAGGTAATTGAATACGCCTGAGGAATTCATTCATGGCACCCATCACGTATGGATGAGAATTAAAGGTGCCTCGGGCAAATGACACGTCTATTGGCTTATCTTCTTTAAAACGTTTCATCAACGAATAGGTCCCTGCCAATACTCCTACCGGATAACCACCGCCTAGGGTTTTGCCATAGGTCACCATGTCCGCCTGAATGCCAAAAAAACCTTGTGCCCCTCGATAACTTAATCTGAACCCAGTGAACACTTCATCAAATATCAACACGATATTTTTCTGGGTACAGATTTTCCTGATTTTGCGTAACCAATGGCTATATGCAGCTTTATCAAAATGGGTATTACGGTCGCTAGCAATTAGCGATACGTCAGATGCTGAATCAGCATTGGGATGAAAGGCCTGTAACGGGTTGATCAAAATACACGCTATATCTTTGCGGGTTCTAAGCACATATAAGGTGTGTTCACTTAAATCAGCCAAGGTATATACATCGTGGGTTTTGCGATGATTACCAATACCAGGCTGTACGCCATCCCACCAGCCATGGTACGCACCACATAATCGAACTAGGTGTGACCTGCCTGTGTGATATCTAGCTAGCCGTACCGCTTGCATTACGGCTTCAGTACCTGACATATGAAAGGAGACTTCGTCTAAGCCCGAGATTTGTTTGATCAGTGCTACATTTTTGCCAATAACCGGATGATATGCGCCAAGCACCGGTCCTAATAATTGGGTTTTCTGGGCACCGACATGCATACATTCTTTGTAAAAGTCATATCCCATTACATTGACGCCATATGAGCCAGACAAGTCGTAACGCCAATTACCGTCTAAGTCTTTTATTCGGCTGCCTTGGGTTTCATCTGCGATAGAACCAAGATTGAATACTTTGCTTAACCGATTTCGATATGGAAAAGGGATGCGGTAGTGACTAGTAAAACGTACATCTGAGATGCTCTGCTCTATCAATTCACAGTAAGCCAAAGTTTTTACAGATTGCTCGGTTAACCTATCTTGTAACCTTTGCATGCCGACTCGCCTAAGTTGAGCAATATTATTAGGCGCACCATCAGTACTGAAATACTCAGCGTCAGTATAAGTAAAAAATGGAATTTTTCCGGCAATGCGTCGCGACCATTTACTGTGGCCTCGAAGTGAGGGATGTTTAGCTCGAGAGAGCCGCAAACGGATGAGAACCTTTAAGACTAGGTAACACCCAAGCATAACTGAAGCAAAATAAACGATGTAACTGAATTGCATATGTTTAGCTCAAGTCAACAGGTTGACTTAAGCTAACATCACAGTTTGAATAAATTATTTCACTTTTTATACCGTTTGATGACAACTACTTGAATGGTCATTTAACATTCTAAATCTTTATCTTATCCAGCTTTCTATCTTAACGGTTTAGCATGTGCTGCAGCCCTAAATATACTGTTAGTTAACAACACATTTAATCCATCTAAATACGCACGGGTAGTAGGCTCTTGAGTAAAACTCACAAGCATGCCTTTTCCAAGTGGCTGATGAATAAGAAAAGGTTTATACGCTAGCTGTTTTTTATTTTCTTGCCACAAGTAGCCACTGGCTAATACTTGTTCAGGGCCCCTAAACCATGCCACATTTTTACCTGACTTAAGGGTGATGGGCGCATAAATATCACTGCCTAAAACCAAGGCTATGAGATTCTTATTCACCCCAGCTGTTAACCAATGTTCTTCGTCAACTTCAACATTGACCAATATGCCAGATACATTGTCAGGACTTTTTTGCTTAACTTCACTGGCATCAAGCAAATCTTGTTTCTCAGTAAACAACTGACCTTTTATTCTTGACTTGTCTTTCTGTGCTGACGCTTTATTCACTGATCCTTGTTGGGTTTTTGCTTTGTAAGCAAATTCTCGCTTCACATCCAGTAGTGCCACATCACTGGAGGCAACAAATTGTGTTGCTTTTCCAAAGGTCACCAATACCCCACCATTTTGAACCCAGCTTTTTAAGTTTTTAACCGCAGATTCATCAAAGCTTTTTTTATAATCACCGGAAGGTAAAATCAACACCTGATAATTTGCCAAATTAGACTGAGTTAACATGTTAATTCGAATGACTGTCACCGGATAATTTAGCTGCCTTTCAATCACAAAACGCGTATTACCTGCGCTTTGTGGGTAAACAGGTTCGTCCCATGCCATCGCAACGTTAGGGGCGCTCATTGTGACGGTGTTGTTACTGCCAAAACTTGGGCCATCAATAACCCAACTGCTATCGACACCGATAACTAACGCACCGGTTTGATTAGCCAGTGATAACACCACGTCTGCGTAATCTGGCTTATTTACACGTCTTTCAATAATCAGACTTCCTGCTGGAAAGGCCTGTTTGCTCTCTAATACAAATGCCTTATCTGCACTTTTGACAACTAAACCTTGTTGCAAAGCACCAGTCAAAAATCTACCTGCAGCCATGTCGCCCCAAGCAACAAGGAAGGCAACAGAGGCTTGAGGGTTTAAAACACTACCCGGCAGTTCGTGTGTTTCGTCAATACTAATACTCTTGGCTTTGATTGCTTTGTGGCAAGCATCCGTTTGAATATTAAACATCAA
>CAZMDX010000435.1:0-5925 GCA_964564805.1 uncultured Pseudoalteromonas sp.
CGCCAAATTTAGTTGAATCGAAGTCATTTAAATTATATCTAAACAGTTTTAATCAAAGTTACTTTGACTCGACAGAGTTAGTAGCTGAAGCATTAACCAAAGACTTATCTACTTGCGCAGGAGAACAAGTAAAGATAACTTTATTCAAACCCGCAGAATTTCCCCAAATGCAGATTGCCGGTTTTGATGCATTGTGCATCGATGATTTAGATATTGAAGTAAAAGATTATCAACTTGAGCCATCTAATTTAACCGTTGGCAGCAAACAAGTAGAAGAAACACTCAGCAGTGATTTGCTTAAGTCGAATTGTCTCATCACAAACCAACCTGACTGGGGCAGTGTTTTTATTCGATATCAAGGCCAACAAATAAATCACGAAGGATTATTGCGTTACCTTATATCATTCAGGCAACATAACGAATTTCATGAACAATGTGTTGAACGAATATTTTGTGACATTATGACTCAATGTAAACCCAATAAGTTAACGGTCTATGCAAGATATACCCGACGCGGAGGACTGGATATCAATCCATTTAGAAGTAACTTTGAAAAAATATATCCAGAAGATAGGCTAGCAAGACAGTAAATCGATCTATATTCAGGAAATAACACAATAAAATCAGGTGACTATGCACAAAATTCAACTTAATCCTATAGGCGCAATGAGCCAATTATCTCAGCTAGAAGTAAATTTACTAAGCGAGTCAACAGATAGTGACTTGTACAAATTATTTCGAAACTGCTGTTTAGCTGTTTTATACAGCGGCGCAGAAATTGATAACAGTGACAATATATTTGCACCCCACCACGACTTTGCAATTAATTTAATCAGCCGTGAAAGAGGAGTAAAAATTGAATTGGTCAATCCCCCAGCCCACGCTTTTGTGGATGGGGAGTTGATAAGAGGTGTTCATGAACACATCTTTTCTGTGTTGCGTGATTTATTGCATATGGGGGCAAAGTATTCGGCTCAAGCTTTAAGAGTTACACCTGATTCTGACTACATAACACATAGCGTATTTGACATGTTGCGCCATGCACAAACCATCAAGAACACTGCAGAATTAAATATGGTGGTATGTTGGGGCGGACATTCAATTGGCACAATGGAATACAAATATACCAAAGAGGTAGGTTACCAGCTTGGCCTACGAAAGCTCAACATTTGCACCGGTTGTGGTCCAGGTGCGATGAAAGGCCCAATGAAAGGCGCCACCATAGGCCATGCTAAACAACGTTATAAAGATGGCCGTTACTTGGGCCTGACTGAGCCAGGGATCATTGCCGCTGAACCACCTAATGCGATAGTCAATGAACTAGTAATCATGCCAGATATCGAAAAACGCCTAGAGGCTTTTATTCGTTTATCTCATGCTATTGTTATCTTTCCAGGAGGAGCAGGCACAGCAGAAGAATTACTTTATTTAATTGGTGTAATGCTTGACGACATAAATAAAGGGCAAGTGCTACCTATTATTCTCACCGGGCCCGAACACAGTAAAGCTTACTTTGAATCCATTGATCGCTTTGTAGGTGAAGCTTTAGGGCCTGAAGCACAAAGTTTATATGAAATAGTAGTAGGCGATGCAGCAAAAGTAGCGCAAATTATTAAGCAAAAACAGAGCTTAGTTAGGGATTATCGTAAACAAACTGGAGATGCTTATGATTTTAACTGGTCACTAAAAATTGCCGCCGAATTTCAAAATCCATTTGTTCCAAACCATACCAGCATGGCTGAACTCAACTTACATTTTGACCAACCCAAAACTGAGCTCGCAGCAGCACTCAGACAAGTTTTTTCTGGAATAGTCGCAGGCAATGTCAAATCAGAGGGTGTGGCTTTGATAAAAGAACGTGGCCCTTTTCAATTAAAAGGGGATCCAAGGTTAATGAAAATGATGGATGATTTGTTGGAGTCTTTTGTTGAACAACAAAGAATGAAGCTTCCTGGGAGCAAGTATGTACCTTGTTATCAAATTACTGAATAACTAAAAGTTAAGATTGATACCTAAAATTGTTGAAAGTCAATGCAGGCCTTGATTATTTGGGTTATGTGCTTATTTTTTGAGTTTAGCCTCTGTTACCAGATAAGATGAACATGAGCAGTGTTGACGAACCATCGCTTTCAAAGATAATAGGTATATTACGCTAAACTAACGAAAATCCGCGTTCAACAAGCTGCAATAAAACCGCTATTTTTATATGATTAACTAGACCAAACATTAGAAAGAACCACATGAATAAAAAAGTAGTTAAAAGAATTTGTATTGGTGTAGGTTTATATGCCATTTTTGTAATGGCAGTCATCACATTTTATCCTGATAAGCCTCAAGATATGGATTGGAAAGATCGTGAAGAATATAATAGGGTTCAAATATCTAAACTTGAGTTAGGTTTACAAAAAAAACAAATACTTGAATTATTAGGTAGTCCAGATATAACAGAAGCTAAACGAACTAATGAGACAGAACTTCAAGTGATGCTTTACCGTACTCAACACAAACAAGCCGATGGCATTACCACAGAAGACGAGTGCACAGCCTTACTTTTTGAGAATAATGAGCTAATAGCATGGGGCGAAAGCGCGTATCAAACTTTTGTTGATGGCTAGATAAAATCACTTTATTAGCCGAGAAAGTTAAGAAATATTGCTCATGTGAAACTATCCCAAATTACTGCACTCATTTTCTTTACGAAAATTGATTAAAAGCGTGGTACGATTTTTTGCAAAACACCCATAAAACTCTATAGCTGCGTAAATTTTTCATCTTGATACAACATCGGCCACATAAACCACAAAGACATTTTTCACTAGTATTTCATGTAATTTAATCACTTGGTCATAATGCACTTAACAAAAAGTTTGTTAGGTGTCTTCGCATCAAGGCAACCATCAATTTTAAAAGACATCTGATTGAATAAATAAATGACATAGTAATGGTAATTGAAATATGCCAAGCGGATATCTCATTTGCAAAGTAAATAATGGGGAGCTAAATTGGTCTAACAGTATACTCACATCGATAAACGCAAAAATATTGGCTTTAAGAAAAAACTGGACTCAAAACCTTATTATCACAAATCATAAATCATAGATATTAGCCACCTCAAGAAGGTAGCATCCTCGTATATGTTGAATCAATTGAGTTAAAAAGAAGCCAACTAGATTTAATTAATACAATAATGAATATCGTAACAAGTACGAATACTTTTTTTCTATTATATAAATAACTTGAGTATTGGTCTTTCAAGTGGTTACTTTACGAACTAAACATTTTCTACTATGTTTATCTTGATGTATTTGCATCAACATGGAGTTAACAAAAGGGAGTTTATTTATGAAAAAAATTATCTGTATTTTATTACTTTCCTGCGTATTTTTAACCACATCGGCAAGGTTCGCTGTTGCTGATACTGTAAAAACTAAAATTAGTCAAAATCAAATGACTAGGATTAATTTAAATACAGCGTCTTTAGAACAACTAGTTTCGTTGCCTGGTTTAGGCAAAAAAAAGGCCGCTGCAATTATCGAATACCGGACAAAGAATGGTAAATTTAAGTCTGTGGATGACTTGGTCAATGTAAAAGGTGTTGGTAAAAAAATACTTCAGAAATTAAAAGGGCAAGTAAAAATCAGTTAGATATCAGTTAAAATTTAGGCTGCTCATAATCAATGTGAGCAGCCTGTTAATTATAACTTTAAATTTTTTAAGAATGACTTAAATTCCTCACCCAATTCAGGGTGACGCAAAGCATACTCAACATTTGCAGTCATATAACCCAATTTACTACCACAATCGTGGCTTTTACCTTTCATGTAATAAGCATCGACTTGTTCTGTTTTCATCAAAGTTGAAATAGCATCAGTTAGCTGCACTTCGTCACCAGCACCTGGAGGTGTAAATTCAAGTAAATCCCAAATATTTTCAGATAACACATAACGCCCTACCACCGCTAAATCTGATGGAGCAGCTTCTAAGTCAGGTTTTTCCACCATATTATGAATTTTACCTGACTCGCCTGGTTTTAGTTCCAACCCTTCTAAATCAACTATGCCGTATTTACTTACATCTTCTTGAGCAACTTGCTCGACCATTATCTGGCTAACTCGGCTAGTGTTAAATTTAGCCGCCATATCGGCTAAATTATCTTTTTTAAGATTACTGGTGTATTCATCAATGATCACATCAGGAAGTACCACCGCAAATGGTGCATCACCAACCATAGGGCGTGCACACAACACTGCATGGCCTAAGCCTTTTGCTACGCCTTGACGAACATGCATAATAGTCACGTCTTTAGGGCAAATAGACTGTACAGCCTCCAACAATTGACGTTTAACCCTTTTTTCTAGTGTGGCTTCAAGCTCAAAACTGGTATCAAAATGATTTTCGATACTATTTTTACTAGCATGGGTGACCAAAATAATTTCTTTGATCCCCGCTGCAACACACTCAGCTACCACATATTGAATAAGAGGCTTGTCTACCACAGGCAACATTTCTTTTGGAATGGCCTTAGTGGCAGGTAACATCCTAGTTCCCAATCCCGCGACTGGGATGACTGCTTTTTTTACTTGACTCATTTTAATGTTCCTTTACTGATAAACCGCGTCCAATTGCATAGTAATGCAATCCATGTTCCATCATAAGATGAGGTTCAAATAAATTGCGCCCATCAAAAATAAGTGGTGCTGATAATTTTTCTTTTATCAGTTCAAAATCTGGAGCTCTAAACTCTTGCCATTCAGTGCATATGACTAAAAATTCAGCATCTTCTAACGCTGACTCTTTAGTGCCCATGAGTAATAAATCTTTTCGGCTACCATAAATACGCTGAGTTTCTTCCATTGCTTCTGGATCGTAAGCTTTAACACTTGCACCGGCTGCCCATAATTTTTCCATCAGAACACGGCTTGATGCTTCACGCATATCGTCGGTGTTAGGTTTAAATGACAAACCCCACAACGCCACTGTTTTTCCTTTTAAATCACCAGAAAAATGCTGATAGATGTACTCAAATAATTTTTCTTTCTGTGCATAATTTACTTCTTCAACCGCTTCAAGTATTCGGGCGTTATAACCTGCTGCTGATGCACTTCGAGCGAGCGCCTGCACATCTTTAGGGAAACACGAACCGCCATAACCACAACCAGGATAAATAAACTGATAGCCGATACGCGGGTCAGAACCAATCCCACGGCGCACATTTTCAATATCTGCACCGAAGACTTCTGCTAAGTTTGACATTTCATTCATGAAGCTAATTTTAGTAGCCAACATACAATTAGCAGCGTATTTAGTTAGCTCAGCACTACGGATATCCATCACTATAATCTTGTCATGATTACGATTAAATGGAGAATACAATTCGCGTAACTTTTTCTCTGCTGGCTCGCTATCCGTTCCTAAAATAATACGATCAGGACGCATACAGTCATTAACTGCCGCTCCTTCTTTTAAGAACTCAGGATTAGATACCACATCATAGGTAACAGATTTACCCGCATCAAATAATGTACTATCAATCTTTGCCTTAACTTTATCCGCCGTACCTACTGGTACAGTAGATTTATTAATCACAATTTTATGTGACTGCATATGTGTTGCGATGGTTGTGGCTACGGCCAACACATATTTTAGGTCAGCTGATCCATCTTCGTCAGGAGGAGTGCCTACGGCAATAAAAATGACTTCGCCATGTTTGACACCGAGAGCCGCATCAGTAGAAAAGTCGACTCTACCAGCTTCATAATTGGACATAACCAACGGCGTTAAACCTGGTTCGAAAATAGGAATGTGTCCCTCTTTCAACCGGTCCACTTTATTTTGATCCACATCTATACATAAAACATCATGCCCTACTTCTGCCATCACTGCCGCTTGCACCAAACCAACATAACCAATTCCAAATACTGTTAC
>CAZMDX010000436.1:0-1842 GCA_964564805.1 uncultured Pseudoalteromonas sp.
CCTTATTGGTTGTATTACGAATATCTTTAAGAGAACGCTCAGGAAAATTCTGTCCAAATAATGCGCGATAGCAATCTTTACGCAAATAAACTGTCTCACCCAATGATAGGTAACAAGAATGCGGTGTTAACAACTCAATCTTTTTGTCTAAAGCATTTGCATGATAACTAGACCATGGATATTCAGCAGAATGGAATACCATATTAGCTATGAAAGGGTTAAGTTCTATTTAGCGACTCACTAACAGAAAATATGATCCACTATCTACCAATGTAGATTTGTATCGCCCTTCCCACAATGAACCCGTTCGCTGATATGTATGGTTCACAAACCTTACATAATAACGCCCCAAAGACTGCATTAACTGACTCACACCTTTCTCTGTCAAAGGTGTCAGTAGTAGATGCACATGATGGGGTATTAATACAAAAGCATGTGCATCTACTTGATACTTTTTTGAGTATTCTTTTAATTTGTCTAAATACACTCGATAATCTTACTCAGCAAAAAAACTAGCCTGTCGATTATGACCTCTTTGAACCACATGCTAAGGAATTCCAGGAAGATTTAAACGAGGTAACCGAGCCATCACAAAGGCCATGTAACAATGATGAGATAAGTTAAGATCCTTAACTCATAATATCAATAAATCTGACCCCTTCAATCGGACTACTTCGATCGCTGCCAACATTTAATGGCTTGGGCTGCCAGGAACTAGCAGCGTAGTTAGCATTACATCACGCTTTTTAATACGGTAGGTAGTGGATCGTTTGAGTGCGGGTATAGGTATTTGCATAAATGTATTTATTTTATTAAGTAAACGCTCTATTTACTTAAATGCTAATAACAATTATTATTATTCAAGGTAATTTTATATGTTAATTAAGGATTTTTTACAGTGCCTTCATTTAAATTCAGTCTTGCTTTGGTCATTCTTTTACTTATTCAACATAAAGCCTCAGCTCAACAAGAGATGCGCATCGTCAGTGCTGGGGGCAGTATTACCGAGATTTTATATGCATTGGGAATGGCGTCAAAGATTGTTGCGACCGACACTAGCAGCAGCTTTCCACAAGCTGCCGAAAATTTGCCAAAGGTAGGATATTATCGACAGTTAAGTACCGAAGGCGTTTTAAAAATGATGCCTACCCATGTGTTTGCAGTGAAAGGGGTTGGCCCTGAAGCCGTATTAAAACAGCTCAAAACCATGGGAGTTTCGCTGCATGTGTTTGAACACGACAGTAGTGCCGAAGGATTGCAGCAGTTGGTGGCGCAAATAGGTGAGCGCGTGGGACGTGAATCATCAGCGCAACAATTAAATGCACAGATCCAGCAGCAATTAGCCGTTCTTCCTACGGTTAATAAAGCCCATAAGCCAATCTTTTTAATGTCTGCAAACGATCGGGGGTTAATGGCGGCAGGAAGTAATACTGTGCCTGATCTTCTTTTCAACATGCTCACCTTAGGTAATCCTTTTGCTTCATTTGACGGTTTTAAACCCATTTCTACCGAGTCTTTATTGGCAAGTGGCGCGAGTATGATTTTTTTGCCTCAGCATCAAACGCGGGGAATGAGCGTGCATAGTCTTTGTCAGTTGCCGGCATTATCGAGCTGGGCAAAGATATACGGTTGTAACGTGCATATTGTCGACTCACTATTATTTTTAGGCTTAACGCCGCGTTTACCAGAGGCTGCAAAGCAGATAGCGCAGACGATTAACGCCGCGTCTACACCCTTTTACGATTAAGAGTGGGTTATGTCACAAATCAATCAATCTGACTCTTACTTACCGAATGAGATTCGCCGCGTGATGACTAAGCAAAGTTTGTCTGCGGATAAAGG